>CANJNX010000014.1 GCA_947475495.1 Comamonadaceae bacterium
CAGCCTGCGATCTTTATTTTTTGACCCATAAAAATTTCCCTGTTGCCTTGTTGTTTCTAGTCGTGCATTGGTGCTTTACCTTGAGAGGCAACCGCAGCGGCAGCCAAGGCTACAGCTTCTGCGTCCCCTAGATAGTAGTGCTTTATGGGCTTGAGTTCTGCGTCAAGCTCATAAACCAGTGGAATGCCGTTGGGAATGTTGACGCCCACAATGGCTTCGTCGGAGATGCCGTCTAAGTATTTCACCAACGCACGGATGGAGTTGCCATGCGCTGCGATGACCATGCGTTTGCCCGCCAACAGGCCGGGTGCGATCGATTCATTCCAAAACGGCATCACCCGCGCCACGGTGTCTTTGAGGCATTCGGTCAAAGGAATTTGTTCTGGCTTGAGTTTGGCGTAGCGGGCGTCGCTGCGCTCGCTTCGCGGGTCTTGCGCTGTGAGCGCAGGCGGCGGGGTGTCGTAGCTGCGCCGCCAAACCAAAACCTGTTCTTCACCGTACTGCTTGGCCATGTCGGCTTTGTTGAGGCCTTGCAGTGCACCGTAATGGCGCTCATTGAGCCGCCAAGCGTGGACCACTGGCAGCCAGGTGCGGTCCATTTCATCGAGGCAATGCCAAAGCGTGCGGGTTGCCCGCTTGAGCATGCTGGTGTAGGCGACATCGAAGTCATAGCCCTGGGCTTTGAGGAGCCGCCCCGCATTTTTGGCTTGGTCTACCCCGGTGGGGGTCAGATCCACATCGGTCCATCCGGTAAAGCGATTTTCTAAATTCCAGGTGGATTCGCCATGGCGAATCAAAACAAGTTTGTACATAGTGGGTGAATCAAGGGCTAAACCAAGGGGCAAGATACAGGGGTCAAAGCAGCAGTTCGGTACAGCATTCTAAAATGCAAGGTCTAGACCCCTAGCAACTATCAAGGAACAAAGTGAAATTTATTATCGATAACTGGATGCTGATCAGCTTGGCCGTGGTTTCTGGGGCCTTGCTGTTGGGCCCCGTCATCCAAGGCGCTGCAAGCCGTGGCCTGAGCGCGGCAGAGGCTGTGCAGTTGATGAACCGTGAAAAAGCGGTGGTCATTGATGTCTGCGAGCCTGCAGAATTTTCAGCAGGCCATATCGTGGGCGCTAAAAATATTCCGCTGGCCCAACTGGAAACCAAGCTCGCTGGCGCTGTTAAAAACAAAAGCCTGCCTTTGATTCTCGTATGTCAATCGGGAATTCGTTCGTCACGAGCGGTGGCTACGGCCCAAAAACTCGGATTCGAGAAAGCCCATTCTTTGGGCGGCGGCCTGTTGGCTTGGAAAACTGCCAATATGCCGGTTGAAAAAGCGTAAATTCTCCCCACTGTTCTAGTCTTTCCACACCCAACCATCCAAGCTATGCAAACCGTCAAGATGTACACCACCGCAGTGTGTCCTTACTGCGTTCAAGCCAAACGTATCCTTAAATCCAAGGGCGTAGAGCACATTGAAGAAATCCGTATTGATGCCAACCCCGATCAGCGCTCGCACATGATGGAAATCACGGGGCGGCGCACCGTTCCCCAAATTTTCATTGGTAGTACGCATGTCGGTGGCTGTGATGACTTGATGGACTTGGACAGCCGGGGCGGTTTGGTCCCCTTGTTGGCGCAGGCCTGAACGTCATTGTTTCGGCGCTTTGCCCTGACATAATCCCCAGTCGAGCCCACCCCGTGTGACCGGGTGGGCTTTGTTTTACCTTGAAAGAAATTGCCATGGCTGACCAAGAACCTGTATTCCAAATTCAACGCGTTTACCTCAAAGAGGCCTCGCTTGAGCAACCGAACTCTCCTGCTATTTTGCTCGAGCAAGAGCAACCGTCTGTTGATATTCAGCTCGGTGTCGAGGCCAACCCCGTGGCAGAAGGCATTTACGAAGTGTGCGTGACGGCCACGGTTCAGACCAAAATTCAAGACCGCACCGTGTTTTTGGTAGAAGCCAAGCAAGCCGGTATTTTCGAAATTCGAAATCTTGCCCCCGAGCAAATGGGCCAAGTCATGGGTATTGCGTGCCCGCAAATTGTTTACCCCTACTTGCGCGGCAATGTGGCCGATTTAATTCAACGCGGCGGCTTTCCTCCTGTGCATTTGTCGGAAATCAATTTCCAAGCGATGTACGAGCAGCAGCAAAACTCTGCAGGAGCAGACGCTGCGCCTAGCAGCCTGCAATAACCCCCCTGCGCTGGCGCTAAGCCACCATGAAAATTCTGATTCTGGGTGCTGGCGCCTGGGGCAGTGCTCTGGCTGTGAGTGCCTGTGGCCATCCTCAGGGTCACCAGGTCACGCTTTGGGCCCGTGACAGCGCCCAGGCTGCTGCGATGCAAAGCCAGCGTGAAAACCACCGTTATTTGCCAGGCATCCCTTTGCCCCGCCATTTGCAGATTGTGAATGCCGCGTGGGCTGAACTGCTGCCCCTGTGCGCTGCGCAAGATTTGGTGGTGGTCGCCACGCCGATGGCGGGGCTGCGCTTTGCATTGACGCAACTTCAGTCCCTTGAGGTTCCGGTGGCGTGGTTGTGCAAAGGTTTTGAAACCCCTCAGGCTGAGACGGCCTGGGGCCTTATGGGCCATGAGGTGCAAGCTTCTGTTGCGCCCACGCTTTACGCTGGCGTACTCAGCGGCCCCAGTTTTGCCCAAGAGGTAGCGAAAGGCCAGCCCACCGCTTTGGTTGCGGCCAGCGCCCACGACGCGGTTCGCAAGGCGCTGGTGGACGCTTTCCACAGCCAATCGCTGCGGGTGTATGCCAGTGACGACATCGTGGGTGTAGAAGTCGGTGGTGCGGTTAAAAACGTCTTGGCGATTGCCACCGGCTTGTGCGATGGTTTGCAGTTGGGGCTCAATGCCCGCGCCGCGCTCATTACCCGCGGTCTGGCTGAGATGACGCGGCTAGGTTTGGCCTTAGGCGCCAAGCCAGAAACCTTTATGGGCCTGAGTGGTTTGGGTGATTTGGTTTTAACGGCCACGGGTGATTTGTCCCGCAACCGCCGCATTGGATTGGCCCTTGCAGAGGGGCATACGCTAGAGCGAGCGGTGCAAGCCTTAGGGCACGTGGCCGAAGGGGTGTACAGCGCGCGCACGGTTGTCCAACGGGCGCAGGGCTTGGGGGTTGAGATGCCGATTGCCCAAAGCGTAGTGGCGCTGCTAGACGGCAAGTTGCAGCCCGCGCAGGCAGTGGCTGCCCTGATGGGCCGGGGACCTACCCAGGAACTGTAGCGGCTTGAACCTTGGCGGCAATGTAGGCCATCGCCTCTTCTACTTGGTCCACCAAAATCAAACACAGCTCGCCCGGTCGTAGCGCATCCATTGCGGTGTCAATTGCCAAAAACTCACCGTAAATTTCAGAGCGCTGTGTGGCTTTTTTGGCGTGGGCCAAACCTTCACGCAACAACGCCATCACTTCACCGTCGGAGCGCCCGCGCTGGCATTGGTCTTCGTACATCACCACCTCTTCAAAGGTATCGCCCAAAATTTCAGTGATTTGGCGAATATCTTGGTCACGCCGGTCACCGGGGCCACTGATCACTACGCTGCGCCGGCTTGCTGGCATGGCTTGTACCGCCTGAACTAAGGCGACCATGGCGTCTGGGTTGTGACCATAGTCTGCAATCACGGAGGCACCGCGGTAGGTAAATAGGTTAAAGCGGCCTTGGGCGTTGTTGCTGTCGTTAGAGAAATGGGCCAAACCGCTGCGAATGGTGTCCCAATCCATCCCTAAGGCCCACACCGCAGCCACGCTGGCCATGGTGTTTTCCACTTGGAAGCCGACCGTGCCATTCAAAGTCAAAGGAATCTCTTTCAGTGCGATCGTGTATTTCACATCGCCTTTGGCAGCCACCAAATTCCCGTTTTCAACATACACCACCGCATGGCCTTGGGCGCGGTGCGTGGCCATCACCGGATTGAATTTGTCCTGTGCAAAAAACGTCACTGCGCCTTTGCACTTGGCAGCCATGCTGGCAACAATGGGATCGGCTGCATTCAAAACAGCCGTTCCTTTGGTGCTCACGTTTTGGACAATCACGCGCTTGAGTACGGCAAGTTCATCGACCGTGGTGATGAAGTTCAGACCAAGGTGATCACCACTGCCCACATTGGTGACGACGGCCACATCGCAGCGGTCAAATGCCAAGCCTTCGCGCAATACGCCCCCGCGTGCGGTTTCAAGTACTGCAGCTTCCACGTCAGGATGGTGCAACACATTTTTCGCACTCTTGGGGCCACTGCAGTCACCCGTATCAATACATGCGCCACCCACGTACACCCCATCGGTATTGGTCATGCCAACGCACAAACCCTGGTGCGCTAACAGGTGCGAGATCAAACGCACCGTGGTGGTTTTTCCATTGGTTCCGGTGACCGCAACGATGGGAATACGGCCGTCTTGCCCATTTTTAAACAACATCGACACAATGGCTTCGCCCACGGCGCGGCCTTTGCCAAAGGAGGGGCTCAGGTGCATCCGAAGTCCGGGCGCGGCATTGACTTCCACCACGCCACCGCCTTGCTCTTCAATCGGGCGCAAGATGCTGTCGCAGACCATGTCGACCCCGCAAATATGCAAGCCCACCATATGCGCAGCAGCCACAGCGCGGGCGGCCACATCGGGGTGAACGTCATCGGTCACGTCGGTGGCAGAACCACCGGTAGATAAATTGGCGTTGTTGCGTAAATTGACACGCTCGCCCTTGGCAGGGATCGATTCAGCGCTAAAGCCTTGTCCGGCCAAGCAAGCGTGGGCAATTTCATCGAAGCGGATTTTGGTAAGCGAGGTCGAATGGCCTTCACCGCGTTTGGGGTCCTGGTTGACTTGGTCAACCAATTGCGCCACGGTATGCACGCCATCGCCCAGCACCTTCGGCGGGTCGCGCCGTGCGGCTGCGACCAATTTGTCACCCACCACGAGCAAACGAAAATCATTGCCCGGCATATAGCGTTCAACCAAAATGCGATCGCGAAATTCGATAGCGACAGCATAGGCCGCGCGCAACTGGGCTTCGCTCACAATATTGACAGTCACGCCTTTGCCTTGGTTGCCGTCCAGCGGTTTCACCACCACGGGCCAGCCAATCTCGAGCGCGGCTTTCAAGGCATCGTCAGCGTCACTGACTGCGCGACCCATGGGCACAGGGACACCCGCTGCGCTGAGTAGTTTTTTGGTGAGCTCTTTGTCTTGCCCGATGGCCTCGGCAATGGCGCTGGTGGCGTCAATCTCTGCGGCTTGAATGCGCCGTTGTTTGCTGCCCCAACCAAAGCGTACCATCGAGCCTTCGGTCATGCGGCTAAACGGAATATTGCGCGCTACAGCGGCATTGACGACAGAGCCTGTACTGGGCCCAAGGCGAACGTCTTCGTCAAGCTCGCTTAATTGCGCAAGGGCCGCAGGAACATCAAACGGCGTATCGTTGAGCGCAGCCTGGCACAAGTCTTGTGCCAGCGTAAAGGCCAGCCTGCCAACCGCTTCTTCGCTGTACTCCACCACCACTTGGTACACCCCGGTTTCAAAGGTCGGTTTGGTGCAGCTAAAAGTCACCGGGCAACCGGCCTGGGCTTGCAAACCCAAAGCCGCCAACTCCAACACGCTGGCCAAGGGTATCGAGTCATCGTGGCCGATCGGCTGAAACGGGCTAATTTCTGGAAAACGGGCGCGCAAGCGTGTCTCAAAACCAGCCAATTTACCAATCGCGCACTCATCGGGTTCGCAAGAGACGATCGCCTGAATCGCGGTGTGGTGGCTCCACAAATTGGGTCCACGCAGGGCTCTGGTTTGGGTAACTTCCATAGTCAATAAGGCGTTTTTTGGGGGTTGGATTCAAAAGTGCGAAGCCCCGCGGCGATCAACTCGGCTGGGATATCGAGTGCCCACGCCGCACCCACGGCTGCCATCACCATCTCGGGTTGCGCGGCTTTGCTGGGCTTGAGGCTCGTGAGAGAAAGCAGCGTCACCTCTTGCATGCCTTGGGCCAAAACAATGGCGCCACTCTTTACAAAAATAGCGCGTTCTCCAGCCTGTCGGTGGGCTACCAAAGTAGGGTGAGATTCTGAGAGGGCATAAAAAATCACCTTGCCGTCGCACAATGCGGCCAGCTCTAAAGCGTGTGAATCGTGGGCGTTTAAGACCGCCGTGCCACTGGGCAAGACCACGTCGACTTGGGTGCGGGCGACCTTAAAGGTTTGTTCCGTGTCAAGAATATCGAAGGCCTTGAGCTGCGCTTGCCATGTGACATCGGTCACCACCCCCACATCGCACTTGTCATAGGCCAGGCCTTCGCCCAATACGGTGGTGCTCGGGTTTTCAAAGACAGCCGCTTGGACAGAGCGGTTCATCAAAATTCGCTGCCCAGCTTCCCAGTGGCTGCTGTCGCGCGCATCAACGCGTCGGCCGTCCAAGTACAAGCCCTCGCTACACGCTAAGCCGACATGGTTGCCGCTGATATGCACCAACCAAGCCACCAGACGAGAAATGCGACCGGTGTGCTGGGTTCCGGTGACGCCCACAATCGGGATACGTCCTGTGGTGTGGGGCTCAAATAAATGCGCCATGATGGCGCTGCCCACCGGCTGGCCGTTGCCGTTCGATGGTTTGATGTGCGACAGCAAACCGGGGCTGGCGTTGACTTCAATCACCGCGCCTTGTTGGGCTTGGAGTGGCTTGCCGCAATCTTCCAAGACCATGTCCACCCCGGCAATATCTAAGCCGACAACCCGGGCTGCCAAAGCGGCCGCTGCGGCAATGCTTGGGTGCAGTTGATCGGTAACGTCTAAGGCGACATTGCCGTTGCGCTGAATCAATACCTTTTGGTCTTTGGCTGGAATGCTTTCAGGCGTGAGGCCAACCCGCTCGAGCTCGAGTAAAACCTCTGCACTTTCGTTGGGAACCACTAAATTCAAAGGAAAATCTTCGCCCCGGCCCCGACGGGGGTCACAGTTGATTTGTTGGTCTGCCAAGACATCAATGGTGGAGACTCCGTCCCCAAGCACATGCAAGCTGTCGCCTTTGGCCGCAGCGATGACCCGTTTGCCTACGACCAACAGGCGGTGTTCGTCACCTGCAATGAACTTTTCAACAATCACGCTGCCCCCGCCCTTGCGGTGGGCTAACTCGTAAGCCGCTTTGATTTCGGTTTCTTTGTACAGGTCCAGCGAGACCCCGCGCCCGTGGTTTCCGTCGTAAGGTTTGAGCGCAACGGGGAAACCTACGCTTTGTGCAGCTTCCCATGCGGCTTGTGCGCTTTTGACCATCTCACCCTCAGGAACTGGGACGCCGCAGGCCTTGAGCAAGGATTTGGTGAGGTCTTTGTCGCTGGCAATTTCTTCGGCAATCGCACTGGTTTGGTCCGTCTCGGCGGTCCAAATTCGCCGTTGTGCGCTGCCATAACCGAGCTGCACCAAGTTGCCTTCGGTCAGGCGAATATGGGGAATCTGTCGGTCCGTGGCGGCGTCCACAATGTGGGCGGTACTGGGGCCCAGACACAAAGAATCCACCATGTCAGCCAAATGCGTTTGGGTCGCTTGGAGATCAAAAGGCGTGTCATTGATCGCGGCAAGGAGCAAATCGCGACCGGCTTGAAGCGCCGCCCGCCCGACCTGTTCTTGGCGGGTGCGAAAGGCCACTTTGTAGACGCCGCGTTGCGAGGTTTGGCGGGCTTTACCGAAACTGGTTTGCATACCCGCTAAATTTTGAAGCTCCAAGGTGACGTGCTCCAAAATATGGGCGGCCCAGGTGCCTTCGCGCAAGCGCTCTAAAAACCCACCGCGAACGCCCGGACTGCATTTGTGCTCGATCAACCCCGGCAGCCACGTGGTGAGGCGTTCGTAAAAACCAGTCAGGGTGTTGGAAGGGAAATCTTCTAAAGTACCAATATCAACCCAAGCCTCGATGACAGGACGGTAGGTCCAAATATTGGGACCGCGCAGGTAAGTGACCCGCAAAATTGCAATGTTTTTCTGGCTCGTCATGGAGAGAGATGGACTCGGCAGTCCACCAGGGTTGGTCTTGGTGCGTTGTGTATTCTCGCTCAAGCGCAGGTTTGCCCTTAAGCGGTCGCCCGACTCAGGCATAGTATCGGCTGCGAGACTGGCCTTGGCCTGACAATTCACGGTGTGTCTTTCAGCTGCATTGATATAAAAATTACGGATACCCATGACCATTGAAGTCCCTGTTGCCTTGTCTTTTTCTGGAGATTTGCCCCCGCATTGGCAAACCCAGGCACAGTCGCAGCTCCAAGCCCATGAGAACGTGTGGGCCGCCTTGGAGGTTGACTTGGACACGCGTTTGCACTTTGTCAAAGGCCTCGTTCTGGCCACCAACCAGCGTTTATTGAGTTTCTCGCCCGATGACGCGCAGTGGCGCAGCTGGGACTACCGCAGCGGTTTGGTTTTGCAGCACCATGACCACGCCGGGGTGGGGCATTTGGAATTGCTCGATGCCAGCGGCCTGCTTTACAACTGGCGCTTTACCTTGGGTCAAAATTTACACGCCCTGCGCTTGGTGGATCAATTTCACGCCCACAACGAAAGCGCCCACAGTGGCCACGCTTTGGCCCCCATGCAGAACGCGGTGTGCCCGAGTTGCAAGGCCCCCTTAGAAGCAGATGCAGAAGAGTGTCCGGTGTGCACCAAAGTGATTCACACCCCGCCGTCGACCTGGACGCTATTTCGCCTGTGGCGCTTTGCCCAACCTTACCGAGGTCAGTTATTGGCCGGATTTGTTCTCATGCTCTTGGGGACTGCAGCCAGCCAAGTACCGCCCTACCTGACCATTCCTTTGGTCGATGAAGTGCTGATTCCCTTTCAAAACGGCCAACATATTGAACCCACCACCATCGCGTGGTACCTCTCGGGTCTCTTAGGCTCTGGCCTTTTAGCTTGGGGTTTGAGTTGGGCGAAAACCTATATCTTGGCGCTGGCCTCGGAGCGTATTGCGGCCGACTTGCGCACCACCACGTACGAGCATTTGCTGCGCTTGTCGCTGGAATATTTCGGTGGAAAACGCACGGGTGATTTGCTCTCGCGCGTGGGCAGCGAAAGTGACCGCATTGCGGTGTATTTGTCCTTGCACCTCACGGACTTCGCCAGCGATGTGGTGATGATTGTGATGACGGCTGTGATACTTTTTTCGATGAACCCTTGGCTGGCCTTGATCACCTTGGTCCCGTTGCCTTTTATTGGTTGGATGATTCACTTTGTGCGTTACCGTTTGCAAACCGGTTTTGAAAAAATTGACCGCGTGTGGGGCGAAGTCACCAACGTCTTGGCCGATACCATTCCCGGGATTCGTGTGGTCAAAGCCTTTGCCCAAGAACAGCGCGAGGCCAAGCGTTTTCGCGATGCCAACCAACATAATTTACTCGTCAATGACCGGATCAACCGAATCTGGTCGCTGTTTTCTCCAAGCGTTTCATTGCTGACAGAAATTGGCCTCTTGGTGGTGTGGGGTTTTGGTATTTGGCAG
>CANJNX010000015.1 GCA_947475495.1 Comamonadaceae bacterium
ATGCGCTGGTGCGCAGAATCAAGCCGATGGCGCATGCCGGCCACCACCCCTGAAGGCTTTCCGATGCGAACCGCAGCCAAGTCCAAGCGCTGCGACTGGCGATCGAGCAATCGGGTGAGCGCGCTGCGCAGGCGCTCTTGCATTTGGTCAGCCGATTCAAGCCAGCTTTGCTGCGTCGTGGCGCACAACTCCGCGGCTGCAGTCGGGGTGGGGGCGCGCACATCAGCAACAAAATCTGCAATCGTGAAATCGGTCTCATGGCCGACGCCAACAATCACCGGCACCGGGCTGGCCAATACCGTGCGCGCCAATTGCTCATCGTTAAATGACCAAAGGTCTTCCATCGCACCGCCACCGCGCACCAGCAAGATGACATCGATGGCAGGCGCGTTGGGGTCTTGGTTGGCGCTGTCCTTGGTTTGCGCCAATTGGTAGAGCTGTGCGAGGGCTTTGCACAATTCGCCAGCGGCTCCTGCGCCCTGAACTGCAGCAGGTGCCAAGACCACGGGAATATGCGGCACGCGCCGCGCCAAGGCGCTGACCACGTCATGCAAAGCTGCCGCACCCAAAGAAGTGACCACGCCGATGCCACGCACATGGGCAGGAATGGGGCGCTTGCGGGCGGGGTCAAACAAGCCTTCGGCTTCGAGCTTGGCTTTGAGGCGTAAAAACTGCTCAAACAAGGTCCCCTCACCCGCGAGCACCATACGCTCCACCACCAATTGCAGCTCACCGCGGGCCTCGTAAACGCCCAAGCGACCGGAAACTTCAACGCGCTGGCCATCGCGGGCCTGAAAATCCAAACCACTGGCAGCACGTTTGAACATTGCGCAACGCATTTGGCCGCTGTCATCTTTCAAAGAAAAATAGCAGTGCCCACTGGCCGCCTGGACAAAGCCGCTGAGTTCACCGGTCACGCGCACCGGGTTGAATCGTGCATCGAGTGTGTCACTGATAGCACGGCACAAAGCGCTGACCGTCCAAATACGGGCCGAGGTGGCAGTCGCCGTATCAGGCGCTATGAGAGAGGAATCGCGGGACATCGTGGGTTGGGGTTGGTATCTCAGATAATGCCCTTTTCACTTTGATAAAAGGGACTCTTCTTTGCTTTCCATCATACAAGCTGCAGGTTGGCCCATTTGGCCCTTGATTGCCAGTTCCGTGCTGGCTTTGGCCATTGTTTTAGAGCGATTCATTAACCTAACCGATCACAAAATCGCACCTGCCGATCTGTTGGACAAAGTGCTGACTGCAACTAGCCAGCGTATTCCTGAAAGCACAGCCGTCATTGAACTGGAGAAAAGTTCAGCCTTGGGCAGCGTATTAGCGAGTGCATTCCTTTTGCTAGAAGCCCACCCCCAAGCCGCAGACGAAGACCTTCGCGAAACCATGCAAACCGCCGGGCGAACCCAGGCGCACCGCATGGAGGCCTACCTCAGCACCTTGGCAACCATTGCTTCAGCGGCGCCCTTGATGGGCTTGCTGGGAACGGTCATTGGCATGATTGAGATTTTTGGCTCGCAAGCCCCTGCCAGCGGCGGCAACCCAGCGCAAATGGCCCAGGGTATTTCCATGGCGCTGTACAACACGGCGTTTGGCTTGGTTGTGGCGATTCCAGCACTGATTTTTTGGCGCTATTTCCGCTCCAAGGTCGATACCTACCTTGTCACCTTAGAAAACAGCGCAGAGCGCTTGCTGCGCCACCTGCAATTGATGCGCACCCCTTAAGCACCCGCCATGAACTTTCGCCCACACCGATCAGACGCACCAGAGATCAACCTGATCCCTTTTATTGACGTGCTTTTGGTTGTGTTGATTTTCTTAATGCTGTCGACCACCTACAGCACCCATACCCAAATGCAAATCACCTTGCCCACGGCCGACACCGAGAGACAACGTGAGCAACCCAAAGCGCTGCGCATCGGCGTGACCGCGGGGGGCAATTACAGCGTGAACGACCAAATGCTCAGTGGAAAAACCATCAAGCCGCTGCTGGCCGCGCTGACGCAAGCCGCGAGCGCGGGGCCTGATACGGTGGTTGTAATCAGCGCGGATGCCAAAGCCACCCACCAATCGGTGGTGACTGCGATGGAAGCTGCGCGGCGTGCAGGCTTGAGCCGCATTACCTTTGCCATGCAGTCCACCTTGGGTAAAAACACCAAGTAAGTCATGCGCTTTCGTCTCACCTTAGAAGCCACACTCCAACGCGCATGGATGCACCGCGGCGTTGTGGCCTGCCTGTTGTGGCCCATTGCATGGGCGTATTCCAGCTTGGTGCGGCTGCGTCGTCAGCTTTTTCGCTGGGGAATGTTGAAAACACAGCGGGTCCCAGCGATAGTGATTGTGGTGGGCAATGTCATGGCCGGCGGCGTGGGGAAAACACCGTCCGTGATTTCCATCGTGGGCCACCTGCAAGCGCAGGGCCGCAAGGTTGGTGTTGTTTCCAAAGGCTATGGTCGCCAATCCAAGGCATGCCTTGAAGTACTGGCAGATACCATGGTTTCCATGGGCGGTGATGAACCCCATCTCATTCACAAAGCCACACATGCGCCGGTCTTCGTAGCCCAGAGCCGATGGGAAGCGGCCAGCGCCCTGCTACACCGCTACCCCGATACGGAGATCATCATTTGCGACGACGGCTTACAAGACTACACACTTTATAGAGACATTGAGGTTTGTGTTTTTGATGACCGAGAATGCGGTAACGGGTGGCTTCTCCCAGCCGGACCCTTGCGCGACCATTGGCCAAGACCCCAAGTGGCGGTATGTGGCCCAAACACTGAAAAACAGCTCCTTATCAACACAGGTAAGCAACCCAAAGCAGGTCAGTTTCAGGCCCAACGCAGTCTTGGCGATGGGCTTAAAGACATCCAAGGCAACACCGTCCCCTGGTCAAAGCTTACGCATTGGAACGGCCTGCCGCTCAAAGCCCTGGCAGGGATCGCTCGGCCTGCGGTTTTTTTCCAGATGCTGAGAGAAAACGGCGTGGTCTTGGCGCAAACGCAAGCGCTTCCTGACCACTTTGACATGGCGCCCGAGACACTGGCAGCCCTGCAACCCTGCCAAATCATCTGCACAGAAAAAGATGCCAGCAAAGTATGGGCGCATGACGCAAGCGCATTGAGTAGCGTATTGGTTCAGACGCTAGAACCGGCTTTTTTTGACGCTTTGCAACAGCACATTGTTTCCGCTCACGCACCCCGACTATCATTGCACCATGGACACTAAACTACTCGCTCTCTTGGTTTGCCCCGTCACCAAAGGCCCCCTGGAATGGGATGCAGCGCGGCACGAACTCCTCTCCCGCAGCGCACGGCTGGCCTACCCCGTTCGTGATGGCATTCCCATCTTGCTAGAGAACGAAGCCCGAACGCTCAGCGACGAAGAACTCGGGCTCTGAGCACCAGCGCCTGTGGCCTACACCGTCCTCATTCCTGCCCGTCTGGCTTCAAGCCGCTTACCCAACAAGCCCTTGGCGGACTTGGGTGGTGTTCCCATGGTGGTTCGCGTTGCACAACGGGTTCGCGATGGTTTGGCTGTGGGCACCCGCATCGTTGTCGCCGGTGACAGCCCTGACATTGTGCAGGCCTGTGCCCAATACCAGATTGAAGCCGTTCTTACCCACCAAAACCATGTCTCTGGCAGTGACCGTCTGGCCCAAGCCTGTGATCTCTTGGGTTTGGATGACGCCGAAACGGTCGTGAATGTCCAAGGCGATGAGCCCTTGATTGACCCGGTCTTGGTCGATCACGTCGCCCGATTACTGCAAGACCATCCCTTGGCCAGTATGGGTACGGCGGCGCACCCGCTGGATCAGGTCGCCGACTATTTGAACCCCAATGTGGTGAAAGTCGTTCTGGACGCCACCAACCACGCTCTGTATTTCAGCCGTGCGCCTATTCCTTTTTTGCGTGATCCGCCTGCGGGGACTAACCTGCCGGCCTTGCCCCAGCCTGCGCCTTTGCGCCACATTGGTATTTATTCGTACCGCGTTGGCTTTTTGCGCGCCTTTCCAACACTGGCCCAAGCCCCGCTGGAAATCACCGAGGCCTTGGAGCAACTGCGGGCCTTGTGGCATGGCCACCGCATTGCGGTTCACATCACGCCCACAGCACCCGGCCCGGGTGTGGACACCCCCGACGATCTCGCGCGGGTGCGTGCGCTGTTCACCAACACAGCCGCGCTGTAAGCCTAAGAGCAAGCAACGCATGCTATTCTCAGGACTACAACCATGGCTTTTGCATTGAGAGACCCCTGCTAAAGGGAAAGCAAAAGCGGATCCTTTTTTCTATTTGAGGTTAGCCATGAGACTGATTCTGTTGGGTGCACCGGGTGCGGGTAAAGGCACACAAGCCACGTTTATCTGCCAAAAATATGGGATTCCCCAAATTTCAACCGGCGACATGTTGCGCGCCGCAGTCAAAGCAGGGACAGAACTCGGCTTGCAAGCCAAATCCGTCATGGACTCGGGCGGCTTGGTCAGCGACGGCTTGATCATTAACTTGGTCAAAGAAAGGCTCCAACAACCCGACTGCGCCAAGGGTTTTCTCTTTGACGGATTCCCACGCACCATTCCACAAGCGGATGCCATGAAAGCCGCTGGTGTGCCTTTGGACTATGTGGTTGAGATTGATGTTCCCTTTGACGCCATCATCGAGCGTATGAGTGGGCGCCGCTCCCACCCAGCTTCGGGGCGCACTTACCACGTCAAGTTCAACCCACCCAAAGTGCAAGGCATAGACGATGTCACAGGTGAGCCTCTGATACAGCGGGAAGACGACAAGGAAGAGACAGTGAAAAACCGTCTCAATGTCTACAGCGCCCAAACGCGCCCCTTGGTGAAGTACTACTCCGATTGGGCCCAACAAGAGCCTGGCAAAGCCCCCAAATACCGGGCTGTCAATGGCCTTGGAAATGTGGACAGCATCACGGCCCAGGTCTTAGCTGCGCTCGAAGGCAAGGCGTAAGCGCAACGCAGCGCCTTAGGCCCGCTGGGCCGAGGCTGCGTCTAGCGCGCGTTGCGCGTCACGGCGCAATTCTTCATCTTTGGCTACGGCCAAGGATTGTTTGAGCAAGAGCTGGGCTTTGCCCCACAGTTGCAAGCGCACACACATGATGCCGGCCAAATACTGAAGCAGTGCATCGCGCGGTTGCGCCATCTGCGCAGCTTCTATCCGGCCAAGCCACACGGCATCCGGTGTTCCGTCTTGTTTGCTAAAACCCAACTCCAAAGACCGAACCAACGCCAGCCGCTGCGCCGCTGTCAAGGCATTGGCTTGCTTGACCATGCGCTCCCACAGCGGAAGCAACCAGATGCGCGATTGCGCTACGTCACCACCGCGCTGTAACCAATGGCCCACCAGAGTCAGGACCACATCGGAAATTTTTTGCTCGTTGTCGTCTAAAGATTTCCAAGCGCGTTCGATCTCGCGGGGACCATCGGCCGCCAACAACAGTTCAATGGCGAGCGCCTTCACAATGCTCTCCCCACTGCTTTGCGAAAACGCACGGTGCTTGACCAACATACGGGCTGTTTCTAAAGCATTGAGTGTTTTTCCAGACAAGCGGGCAATTTTGAAACGCAAGCGCAGCGCGATGGTTCGCCGTGATGCCCCTTGGGGCAACTGGCTGAGCCATTGGCTTGCAGCCGCTATGTCGTGGTCATCAAGGGCCCAACGCGCAGCGCGCAAGTAAAAACCGTCTTGCGAGTCTTTGGCCTGTGGAGCCCGAAGTTCTGCTAACGCATTTTGAAAATGGCTATCGCGCATCGATCGGTCTTGCAAAGCGTGCGCGCTTTCTGCAGCTAACAAATGCAGCATGGCCAGGGTTCTCTCGCCATGGTGGGCGCTGTCCTCAGACAAGTTCACGGATTTTTCTAAACCAATGGCTTGTTCAGCCGCTTTGCGAGACCGGATAAAACGGCCCGCAACCATGTGCGTGAGCGAGTCGATCAGGGCTGCGTGAATCAGCCGCTCTTTTTGCTGCAAACGCCAGCGCCGGGCTTGTTGTGGCAATTGGACGAATAGCGAAACACCCCTCAGGGCCAAATGCAACAACACGAAAACGGCGACCAAGGTCAAAAGAACCAAGTTCAAAGAAATGTCAAGCCGGTAGGGCGGCCAAAACACCGTGACCGTTCCAGGGTTTCCCGCTGCAAACAGTGCGCTGACTGCTGCAATCGCAAACAGTCCCACTAACCACAAAACAACGCGCATGGTTTAACGCCCTGCGGCAGCCGTCGCAATGGCCGCCAAGGTTTCATCGGTGCGCGGGATATCGAGCGTGCGCATTTTGTTTTGTACCTGGCTGAGCAAACTTGCAGCGGTTTGGGTTTTTCGTGAGCTGGGATCAAAATACCGGCCCAAGGTGACGGAAGCCGTTGCCAAGTCCGCCCGGGCAGCGTCGGTTTGGCGCGACAACAACCCTAAGCGGGCGTTGAGAATGCGCAATTTGAAATTTTCTCGCAAGAAGAAGGTTTGGTCGGGTGAAAGCAGTGCGGACTCCGGGTCGCCAATTTTGCTTAAACGCACCAAGCCCTTCAGTTCATCACGCACAGTTGCAAACGTTCGCATCCACCACACCGAGACGCTTTCTTGCGGTTTGCGTGACAAAGGCTCGGTGGTCTTGTTCAATCCGACGGCGTTCGCCGCTGGCAATTCATCAGCAAGCAAAGCCAACTCATCTAACTGCAACAAGATCGCAGGCGTATCTGACAAGGTGGTGGCCTGAATGCGGGCGATGTCGTGGGTCATCGCGCGTTGCAATGGGGACAAGCGCGGTTGCGCAGTTTTTGCAATGCGTGCTTCCGCCGTCTTCAGTGCCGCAAGCAGCGGTGCCACACTGCCGGTGAGCTGCGCTTGTTGCTGCGCCAGGCGAATCGACGACTCGATGTCAATCACTAAATTTTCATCGCGTGAACGCGAAAGGCTCTGAATCAAACCTTCGATCTGCGTTCGCTGCAAGGCCACCTCACTTAACTTCACATCAGTGACCGCGAGCTTGGCAGCCGTTTCCATGGCAACATCTTGGGCTTGGCGCGCGGTGGCCCGGGCCTCACTGGCTTGGCCTAAGGCGTCGGCACTTTGCCTGGCCAATTGCTCTTGGATAGAAGACAGTTTTTGCCATAGCAAGGTACTCGATACCAAGGCAAGCGATGCCACCACACCCGCAACGATCAACCACCGCAAAGGATGGCGTGGCGCAGGGGAAGCATCTAAGGGTGCTGGTGTGTCGGAGGTGGCAAGTGTCATAGGCTCGATTCTATCGATGCAATCACTTCTTGGATCAACGGGCGGGACTCTAAAACGGTCCCAAAACCGGCAGCTTGCGCGGCTTTGGCAATCCGGGGATGGGTGGCAACCGCCTTGGCGTGCTGCCAGTCATGCCCGGGCAAGGAGGCAATCAGGTTACCCAAAGCCTCCGTGCTGCTTAAAAGCCAAAACGATCCATCACTGGCCGCGGCTTTGATCCGGATTTTTTCTTGAGGACTCCACACTGGCGCTAAGCGTTGGTAAGCCACTACAAACGCACACTGACCACCCGCTTGGGTGATTTGTTGCGCAAACCAGTCCCGCCCTATACCCTCCACGGTGTCACCCCCAGCCGCGGAATCGCCGCGAACAATCAAGACCCGAAAACCGGGCTTCACTTGGCTTCGAACCTGCTGCCACAAAGTCTCTGAATCAAACTGGCCTCCGTCAAGCGCAGGCGCATCGATGGCTTGGGGGTCTGCGCCGCAAGCAAGCAGTGCGGCATAACTGCCCGGCCCTGTCACCATGGCTCTGGGGCGACTTAGGGCTGAAATAAAAGGGGATGCCGCTCCATTAGGCTGACTGGCAAAAAATTGGCGGACCGCGTTGCCACTGACAAACATGATGGCGTCAAAATCTTGCAAGTTTGCCCATGCTTGTGCTAGTGGGGCAAGATCAGGCAGGGCGGTGATCTCGATCAGCGGCACTGCGAAGGTATGAAAACCCTGCTGCGTCAAACGCTCTACCCATGCCGCAGCCTCTTTGTGGGGCCGCGTTACCACCACGCTGGGTTTAGCTTGCATGGGTTTTAACGGGCATGGGTAACTGCCGCTTGCAATTGCTTTGCAACCTGTTCACCCAAAGCAAGCGCCTCTTCCAAAGTGTTCACAGGACTTTTGCCCTCCACGCGAACCACTGGGTGCCCTCCTTCTGGATCCCCCCACGCAGCACGCAAATACAGAGAGCCTGCTTCAAAAACGGCGTGTGCAGCCAATGGCATGGAACAACTCCCGCCCATCACGCGGCTAACGGCACGCTCGGCAGTCACGGCTAAAAACGTGGGCAGGTGGATCAAATGCGCCAAGGCCTGTGCTACATCATCGCGGACTTGTGGAATTTCAATGCCCAGGGCCCCCTGCCCTGCAGCCGGAAGCATCTCACTGGGATCAAATACCTGCCGAATACGAGCTTCCAAGCCGAGTCGTTTTAATCCTGCTGCAGCCAGCACTATGCCGTCGTACTGCCCGTCATCGAGCTTTTTGAGCCGGGTATCCAAATTTCCGCGCAAAGGTTCGATTTTTAAATCAGGGCGCATCGCGCGCAACAAGGCCACGCGGCGCAAGCTAGAGGTGCCCACCACCGCGCCCTGTGGCAAGTCCTTGACGCTGGCATAGCGGCCCGACACCCAGGCATCCCGCGGGTCTTCTCGCTCCATCACACAAGCCAAAGCAAAGCCAGGTGGCAACTCCATGGGAACGTCTTTGAGCGAGTGAACAGCCAAATCCGCACGGCCCTCTTCAAGCGCTGTTTCCAACTCTTTCACAAACAAGCCTTTACCGCCCACCTTGCTGAGAGACCTGTCTAAGATTTGATCGCCCTTGGTCGTCATCCCTAAAAGCGTGACGTCGTGTCCTTGCGCAATGAGAAGTGCCTTAACGTGTTCGGCCTGCCACAGGGCCAGTCGGCTTTCGCGCGTGGCGATAGTGAAATGTCGCAAAGTCGTAACCTGTTCGTAATTTTGAGAGGGTATGAGAACCCTCATGGATGCTAGCATGGGCTTACGCTCTATTTTCTCACCCAAATCCCCCCATGAAAACCGCCTTAGCTGACGCACCTGCCAAACGCGCCAAAGACAACGAACGCCCCTTGGTTGAAGACATTCGTTTTTTGGGCAGAATTTTGGGCGATGTGATTCGTGAGCAAGATGGGGGGCCCGCCTACGAATTGATTGAAAACATTCGCAAACTCTCGGTGGCCTTTCGCCGTGATGCCGACCCCGAGTCCGATAAAGCCCTCAAAAAATTACTCAAAAGCTTAAGCGCCGACCAAACTGTCAGTGTGATTCGTGCGTTCACTTACTTCAGTCATTTGGCCAATTTGGCCGAAGACCGCCACCATATTCGACGCCGCGCCGTTCACGAACGCGCAGGTGAGAGCCAAGAA
>CANJNX010000016.1 GCA_947475495.1 Comamonadaceae bacterium
AGGCTAAAACCTACTGCAGGACGCTTGCGCCCGAAGATCGATCCCACTGCGTCGTATCTTCCACCCCGCGCCAAAGCATCTGGAGCGCCAGCAGCGAAAATGGCAAATCGCACTCCGCTGTAATAGGAGTAGCCCCGCAAATCCGCTAAGTCAAAGGAAACGGCGACGCCTTGCAGATGACTGGCCAACCACTTCAAGTGGGATAGAGCCTCTTGGATCGCAGGCAAATCAGGAAGCGCATGCTGCGCCTTTGCAAGAACCTTCACATCACCATACAAATGGGTCAGTTCCTGCAATCCCCGTGAAATAGCAGCGGGGCAATGCGTTGTCAACGTTTTGATGGCACTGGTGTCTTTAGAGGCCAGGGCGGCATGTACTTCTGCAGTCTGGGCTGGCGTCAATTGCGCTTGTTCTAGCAAGGCGTTCACAATTCGGGCATCAGCCATGTCGACCGTCATCTCTTGAATCTGCGCTACCCGCAGACTGTCAAGCGCCAGCTCGAGTATTTCAAGATCGGCTTCTAAACCGGAGTGGCCATAGATTTCCGCACCCAATTGCAAGGGCTCCCGCGTGGCATGGGGCCCGCCCGGTCGGGTATGAAGAACCGGGCCGCAGTAGCACAAGCGGGTTACGCCAGACCGATTCAAGAGGTGGGCATCAATACGCGCCACCTGGGGCGTACTGTCCGCACGCAAACCCATCATTCGCCCTGAAATTTGATCTACCAACTTGAAAGTTTGCAGGTCCAACGCCTCGCCCGTGCCGGTCAGCAAGGACTCCAAATGCTCCAGCATGGGGGGCATCACCAGTTCGTAGCCATAGCACCGGGCCATGTCTAACAAATGGTGACGAATTTCTTCGATGTGGCGCGCCTCGGAAGGCAGCACATCGGCAATGTGATCCGGGAGGACCCAAGCGGACATGAAATAAATGGGCAGCTGTTAAAACTGCGATTTTACCGGGCTAAGCACCTGATTTCTGGAATCAGGTGGGCCCAATCGACAACTTAATCGCGCTTACTTCTTGGCACCCGAGGAGGCACCTCCGCCATTTCGGAAGACTTTAAAGAATTCGGAGGAGCCCGGATCCAACACCATCACGTCGCTTTTATTGGCAAAACTGCTTTTGTAGGCTTCCAAGCTGCGATAAAACTGGGCGAATTGGGGGTCTCGGTTGAAGGCTTCGGCATAAATTTTTGCAGCCTCGGCATCGCCTTCACCTTTGATTTTTTGCGCGTCCCGGTAGGCGTTGGCAATCGTCACTTCGCGCTGGCGGTCCGCGTCAGCACGGATTTTTTCGCCTTCTGCAGCGCCGGTTGAGCGCAACTCATTGGCAACCCGCTTGCGCTCGGCTTCCATGCGGCGGTAGACCGATTCCGTGATCGCCTCCACATAGTCGACACGGGTGATGCGCACATCCACCACATCGACACCCCAGGGTTTGGCACCGCGCACTTTGTCAAGGACTTCTGCCTTCACGTCCGCCATCAAGTCCTCGCGCTTCAAAGACAGAAGCTCTTTGACCGTGCGTTTGTTGATTTCTTCTTGGAATGCATTGCGAACCACCCGATTGAGCTGACTCGCACCAGCACCTTCGTTCAGGCCCACATTACGGATGTACTCGGTGGGTTCAGAAATTCTCCAGCGCACATACCAGTCGATCACGACCCGTTGCTTTTCTGCCGTCAGCATGGGTTCGGCGTCGGTGCTGTCAAGCGTGAGCAATCGCTTGTCGATGTAGGAGACGTTTTGAAAGGGTGGGGGCAATTTCCAATTCAAGCCCGGTTCTGTGATGACTTCTTTGATTTGCCCGAGGGCGTAAACCACGCCAAATTGGCGTTGATCCACTACAAACAAGGTCGAACTTGCCAATGCCAAAAGCACCAACAGCGAAGAAAAAATCAATCCAATACGGTTCATGTGGTTCTCCTAGCGCACGTCACGTTCGCGGGTTCGAGCAGCATCTCGGCTTCGAGCATCAGTGCTGGCGGCGGGTGCCGTGGGGGCAGTTTGTGGATTGCTGGAAGGCGCAGCACTTGCCGGAGCATCGGCAGTTGCACTCATTTGCAAAATTTTCTCAAGTGGCAAGTTCAACAATGTCGACCCCTGTTTGGAATCGATCAGGACTTTGGTGACGTTGCTGTAAATTTGCTGCATGGATTCCAAGTACATGCGGTCGCGCGTGACCTGTGGCGCTTTTTGGTATTCGACATAGATGGATCGAAAACGATGGGCATCACCCTGTGCTTGCGCAACGATCCGGGCTTTGTAGGCGTCCGCTTCTTCTTTCAAGCGGGAGGCAGCACCCACGGCACGGGGAACGACATCATTGGCATAGGCCTGCGCTTCGTTTTTGGCGCGTTCGCGCTCTTGACCGGCTTTGAGCACGTCATCAAAGGAGGACTGAACCTGTTCGGGCGGACGAACGCCACCTTGCTGCAAGTTAATACCAACGACTTCAACGCCCACTTTGTAGCGATCCAAGATCACCTGCATCATGGCGCGAACCCGAGGCGCAATTTGATCGCGCTCTTCTGACAAGGCTGCGTCCATTTTCATTTTTCCCAGAACCTCACGCACCGAGGTCTCAGCGGCCTGGACGACCGCCTCTGCGGGATTTTTACTTTCAAAAAGAAAGGCCCGGGCATCACTTAAACGGTATTGCACCGCAAATTTGATATCCAAAATATTTTCATCTTCGGTCAACATGGCGGATTCTTTGAGTCCTGTTGCCTTTAGAACGTTGTCGCGGCCGACATCGACCGAGCGAATTTGGGTGACAAATACCATTTCATGGCGTTGAAAGGGGAAAGGCAGACGCCAATTAAAACCAGCATTGGCTGTCGATTTGTATTTGCCAAATTGGGTAATAACGGCCTGTTGTCCCTCTTGAACAATGAAAAAGCCCGTTCCCAGCCAAATCAAGAATGCAAGGCCCAAAATAACGCCACCGCCGATTCCTGCCGTTTTCATGTCCGGTGGCAGCCCCCCATTTCCGGGGCCGTTGGAACCAGGACCTTTGTTGCCCCCTCCAAACAAGCCGTTGAGCTTTCGATTGAAGTCACGCCACAACACATCCAAATCAGGCGGACCAGACGCTTGCCCTGCCCTGCGCCCCTCGGACGCAGACGGCGGTTTCGGGGCATCGGGTTCGGGGGCGGCCTCATCAGATTTAGGCTTTTCCGACCCGTTCTCATCGGAGCGACCCCATCGACTGTCGTTTAGATTAAACATGCCCAGCTTAAAAAATTTCATTGTTAGCCTCTTACTCAACGAGTTCCATTGTCCACAATTAAGACGCGGCCACACTGTTTTCAGGGGCATTGACTGTGATGCCTGCGTCTGAACCACTGTGCGCTGCTTGTACGGTTAAAAATTGTCTCAAAATATCCAATCCCACGGACTCTTTCGCACTGACAAAAATACGGGGAATCTGAACCGAGTCGATCTCGAATGTATCTTGGCGAAGAATGGGTAAATGGCCTGGCTCCATGGCATCCATTTTGTTAAATACAAGTAGCTGCGGGATCGTATCTGCACCAATTTCAAGCAGTACTTTTTGAACCTGTTCAATTTGCAGTGCAAATTCCGGGTTGGATGCATCAACCACATGGATCAACAAGTCGGCATCCACCGCCTCTTGCAAGGTGGCTTGAAACGCATCTATGAGCCCATGCGGAAGGTCGCGAATAAAACCCACGGTATCGGACAAGGAGACCGAGCGCGCGGCACCTTCCAAATAGAGTTGGCGCGTTGTGGTGTCAAGCGTCGCAAACAACTGGTCTGCTGCATATGCGCGGGCTTTGACCAGCGCATTAAACAGTGTCGATTTGCCTGCGTTGGTGTAGCCAATCAAGGAGATGTTGAATGCGCCACGGCGGTCGCGTTGCTTGCGTTGGGTTTGGCGCTGGCGCTTGACCTTTATGAGTTGCTCTTTGGTGCGTTTGATATTGGCAGAAATCATCCGCCGGTCCAACTCAATTTGGGTTTCACCCGGACCGCCCCGGGTCCCGATACCTCCGCGCTGGCGCTCCAGGTGGGACCACCGGCGAACCAAACGGGTGCTCAAATACTGCAGTCGTGCCAGCTCGACTTGAAGCTTGCCTTCATGGCTTCTGGCCCGCTGGGCAAATATCTCTAGAATCAAAAAAGTTCGGTCATTGACGGGCAACTCTAAGCGGCGCTCTAAATTGCGTTGCTGCCCAGGGCTCAGGCTTTGATCAAAGAGGACTTCGTTTGCGCCATGCTGTTGCGCCAACAATTTAATTTCATCGGCTTTACCCGTGCCGACAAACAAGGCAGCATCGGGGGCTCTGCGCTTGCAGGTGATGGAAGCCACAGGGGTCAAACCTGCCGTTTGCGCCAGCAGGCCCAACTCGTGCAGCTCTGAATCAAAATGGGGGAGGCCCAAATCGACGCCCACCAAGATGGTCCGTGCTTCTGAGGATTCGAGTAAGGAGGTCAACGATTAAAAGGGGCAAGCAGCCATGGCTGGCTGCACGGACCTAAGAGGCCTCTACAGGCTCGCTGCTGTCACCATTGGTGGGGAAACTCACCGCACGGCCTGGAACAATTGTTGAGATGGCGTGTTTATAGACCATTTGGGTCACGGTGTTACGCAGCAGGACCACGTACTGGTCGAATGACTCGATTTGGCCTTGCAGCTTGATGCCGTTGACCAAATACACAGATACAGGAATATGTTCCCGACGCAGTGCGTTCAAAAAAGGGTCTTGAAGGAGTTGACTTTTGTTGTTCACGATATTCTCCGTGTTAAAAATATAAGTTTAGAAGATACCACAGGCTAACGGTGACCTCAGTCGGCTCATAGGCAATGGGGTTAATTTAGTCTTTGTCTGCGTAAGGGTTAGATGCGGACTTCATCTGGATTCTCAAGGGCGTACCCACTAAATCAAATTCTTTGCGAAATCGCCCTTCTAAAAACCGTTTATAGGCGTCGGTAACATGCTCCAAAGAGTTTCCGTGGACGATGATGATGGGCGGGTTCATGCCCCCTTGGTGGGCATAACGCAGTTTGGGGCGGTACATCCCGGTTTTTTTGGGTGTCTGGAACTGAATCGCCTCCAATAAAACGCGTGTCAGTACCGGCGTTGGCATCTTTCGGTTGGCCGATCGGTGCGCTTGGGCAATCGAGTCCCATAAAGGCCCTAAACCTTGGCGCTTTTTGGCGGAAATCAAATGCAAAGAAGCAAACTTCAAAAATCCCAGGCGGGTTTCGATCGATCGCTTCACCAATTCACGCTGGTATTCGTCGACAGCATCCCATTTATTGACCGCCACCACCACCGAGCGGCCGGACTCTAAAACATAGCCTGCAATATGCGCATCTTGGTCTGTGACCCCCTGAATCGCATCGATGAGGAGCAACACCACATTGGCAGACTCAATGGCCTGCAGTGTTTTCACCACGGAGAATTTTTCAATCGCCTCAAAGACCTTGCCTTTGCGTCGCAAACCTGCGGTATCAATCAGCTCGAATTTTTGCCCACCGCGCTCAAAGGGCACGGAGATCGCATCGCGCGTGGTTCCAGGCAAATCAAATGCCACCAAGCGCTCTTCTCCAAGCCAGGTGTTAATCAAGGTGGATTTGCCCACGTTAGGCCGCCCAGCGACTGCCAACTTGATGGTGCCAGGATCGGACTCGGCTTGCGCTTCGTCTATCGCGGTCAACAATGGCGACAGCGTCAGGTCCAACAAAGGACGAATGCCTTGGCCGTGGGCAGCTGAAATGGGGACGACTTCGCCCAGACCCAGCTCAAAAAACTCACTAAAGCGCCCACCTTCCGTCATTCCCTCGGCTTTGTTGGCCACCAGAAAACAAGATTTGCCTAATTTGCGAAGGTATTTCGCAATCTCATGGTCCTGGGCCGAGACGCCATTGCGGGCATCGACCACAAACAAAACGACGTCGGCCTCCGCCACGGCTTGTCGCGTTTGCTTGGCCATTTCTTTGTAAATACCGTCGGCAGCATCGGGCTCAAAGCCACCGGTGTCTACAACAATAAATTCATGCTTGCCGTGTTTTGCATTGCCATAGTGGCGGTCACGCGTGAGCCCTGCGTAATCGGCAACGATCGCATCGCGCGTTTTCGTCAACCGATTGAACAATGTGGATTTACCCACATTGGGTCTTCCGACCAAAGCGACAACAGGTTTCATCAATAATTTCTTAACTTTTACTCAGGTCGAAACCCAAAAATACCACCGCGCTGTGTAACCACAACCAAGGTATCGCCAACCAACACAGGCGAACCCACAATGGGAGAGCCGTCGGTGGCAATGCGACTCATGAGGGAGCCGTCTTTCGTAGACAACAAGTGGATGTAACCTTCAAAGTCGCCTACAGCCACTGACTGACCCACCCACAGTGGCGTTGACAAATCACGAAAACGCAAGCGATCAACGCTCCACAAGCGTTCGCCGTCCGAGCGACGCCAAGCCACCACTTTGCCGTCACTTTCGGTCCCAAAAATGGTGTCGGCATTGCCTGTGATTCCCGTCGATCCAGAGGCCGGCTTGCTCCACAGAGTCCGCCCCGCTTGAACGTCCACGCACGCCACAGCCGTTTGGAAAGCACGAAGGCATACATTGTCAGCATGGCGGCTCACACCGGTGACCAAATCAACCAAGCGCTCGACTTCATTGACACCGCGACCCACTGCGACCCCAGCGTCCCAACGAACGCTTCCGTTGAGGGGGTTCAACGCAACCAAGCGACCACTTTGGCCGGTCACCAAGGTGTCTCCTACCGCCATCAATACACTGGCCTGACCCAAAATGAGGGAGTCACTGGGGCGCTGTTGCTGCCATAGTTTGCGACCTGAGAGCGCATCAAACGCATAGACCGTTCGATTGGCAGTCATCACAAACACCCTGGAGCCGGCCACCAAAGGAGCGGTCAGCGTCACGGCATTGAGTTTTTGTCGCCACAGTTCTTTCCCTGAGGCCAGCACAATCACATAGTTTTCTTGAGAGACGACAGCAACATACTTGCCGTCACTGCCCACACCCGCGCTCAGTGGGGAGGCCACATTGGCCCGCCAAGACTCAAGGCCAGTTTCAGCGTTGATACCAAGAACGATGCCCTTTTCTGAAGCGGCAAAAATATGGCTGTCAACGGCCCGGATTTCTAGCCTGGACAGGCTGGGCCCCATCGAGGACTTCCACACCTGGCGAACCGCAATTTGCAAGGGGTTGGTCTGTAAAGACGTGGGTTTGACTTTTTCACTTCCAGCACAAGCCTGCAGCAAGGCAGCGGCCAAAAGACACATGGCCCACCGAGCAAGCGTTTGCGCACTGAGTTGCATAGGCATTAACGGTCTCCGCCGGCTGATTTTTTCGTACCATCGGCTGCAGAGTCATCAGGCTCAACACCCAAAGCGTTCAATTTAACCCGGACCAAGCGGCGGTATTCCGAACGCTCTTCTAAGGCGTTAAAGGCTTGAAGGTAAGCCGCTTTGGCTTGCGCTTTTTTGCCTTCAAGCAGCCAGATATCTCCCTTGCGGTCATCGACCAAGGCTTGAAAGGCGGGTGATTTGACGTCGTCTAGTACTTTGATCGCATCATCAAAGGACTTGGCCTCCATATGAATGCTGGCAAGCCGCAAGCGCGCAACAGACGCATAACCGTCATCGGATGCATTTTGGGCAGTCCATTGCAAA
Source organism: Comamonadaceae bacterium (assembly GCA_947475495.1). Lineage (GTDB taxonomy): Bacteria > Pseudomonadota > Gammaproteobacteria > Burkholderiales > Burkholderiaceae_C > Allorhodoferax. Next base: position 7,682 of record CANJNX010000016.1, read on the forward strand.
GCGGCTTTGGCAATATCGGGCTTTTGGGTGTCAGCAGCCATTTTTGCCAATTGCAAAGCGGCCTGGTGGGTGTAAGTTGAAGAGGGGAAACGTTCTTTCATGTCGTTGAAAGTCCGCTCGACTTTGCTGAGATCTGCGCTTTGAAGCGATTTTTCCATCTCGTCAAACATCACTGCGGATTGCGCAGCCTGGTTTTTTCTCCAGTACGCATAGCCATTCCAAGCAGCCAATGAACCCAAAACCGCGATCAAAACCCAGGTGATCAGGTTCCCGTAGCGGCTCCAAAAATGCTTGAGTTCATCGAGTTGTTCTTGTTCTTCGAGATCGAGTTGGTTTGCCATAGCGATATTTCCGTTAAGCCTTCGATTGTAGGCGCTTGGCCCATTGCGGCAATTGACTTAAGGGCTCAAGTTGCTGGACTTGGCTTGCGTCACGCAGGGATTTGATGGTGACACACCCCTGGGCGAGTTCATCGACTCCAAAAACCAAGGCATACCGTGCGCCTGAGGCATCGGCTTTTTTGAATTGGGATTTGATACTGGCCATGGCACCCTCGGCACTGGCATGCATTTGAATCGAAACCCCCAAGCTCCGTAAGGTTTGAAGGCACGCGCTCACGCGCGGTAAATCCGAAACCTCCGACACAACCGCATACGCATCCAAGGGTTCAATGGCAAGTGCGCCTTCTTGCTCCTTGAGTAGTTCCAAAACCCGCTCTACCCCCATAGCCCACCCGACAGCGGGAGCGGACTTGCCTCCGATTTGCTCAATCAAGTAATCGTAACGGCCGCCCGCGCAAATCGTACCTTGGGACCCCAACTGGGTCGTCACAAATTCAAAAACAGTCAGGTTGTAATAATCCATGCCCCGAACGAGACGGGGGTTGAGTACATAGGGAACGTGGTTGGCATCCAAAATCGCCATGACAGAGGCAAGATGGGCTTTGGATTTCTCACCCAAAAAATCGAGCAACTGGGGTGCAGACTCGATCACTGCTTGCATCTGCGGATGTTTACTGTCTAACAAACGCAAGGGGTTCAAGTGCAGTCGGCGTTGGGCTTCTGCATCAAGCGCGCTGGCGTTGGATTCAAAATGTTGAATCAAGGCGGCCCGGTGCAGGTTGCGCTCCTCGGGCTGGCCCAGACTATTGAGTTGTAAAACAACGTCCTTGATGCCTAATTCTTTCCATAAGGCGTCCGCCATCAAAATCAACTCGGCATCAAGCTCAGGGCCTGAGAACCCCAAGGCTTCCGCACCGATTTGATGAAACTGGCGGTACCGTCCCCGCTGCGGGCGCTCATGCCGAAACATGGGGCCAAAGTAATACAAGCGCTTGGGGCCGTTGTAAAGCATGGAGTGCTCTACGACTGCTCGAACCACGCCCGCTGTATTTTCAGGACGCAGTGTCAAAGCTTCGCCATTGAGTCGGTCGTCAAAAG
>CANJNX010000017.1 GCA_947475495.1 Comamonadaceae bacterium
AGCCCAAGTGATGGGGAGCACACCCATTGCTTTGGTCGCTTCGGCTCCAGACTTACGCGCCTTGCAAGCAGAGTTTGTGATCATAGATGCAGCGCCCGCTGACAAGGCAAGCGAAGGACTGCAGTGGGTGCTAGCCACGCCTCGCGCTAAAGACAACGCGCTGCGCAGTGTCCGAATGGGTTTCAAGGGTAATACCTTGGCAGTGCTTGAAATGGAAGACAGTTTTGGTCAACAGTCGGTTCTTCGTTTTTCTGGTTTTGAAGTGAACGCTGGGATCGATGCAGCCACCTTCGCCTTTAAACCTCCATCCGGTGCAGATGTGATTCGACAGTAGATGAAGGGCGCAATCAAGCGCCTTCAAATCAATTCTCTGAAGGGTGTTTGACTTCCCAAGGGGGAGTCCAGTCGCCAGCCACACGCAGATTGATACCTGCATCATCCTCAATCACCTTGCACACGGTCATTTCTCCGGCAGCCTTGCCATAACGCTCCTGCGCAAGTTCAAAACGTTGGTGCGTAGCGCGGGTCAGTTCATTGCGCGTACCCATCTGTTGTACCAATTCATCAATGAGCCCTAAGTCTTTTAAGCACAACTCCAAGCGAAAGGAGGGGTCGTAGTGCCCTGCAAAAATAGACGGCACGTCATGTTGCATCACAAAGCTTTCAGCTGCGCCGCCTTTCATAGCGCTCCACCAAACCGCAGGTTCAATACCTGCCAGTTTGGCTGTCACCATGGCCTCGCCGATGGCAGCTGCATGGATAAGCCAAAGCTGGTTGTTCACCAGTTTGGCAACATAGCCGTTTCCATAAGCACCCACCCTGCGGATTTCCCCGACCAACTTCAAAACTGGCTCTACAAAATGGATGGCAGCATCAGCGCCACCGACGAAGAGGATCATGTCCCCTCGAATGGCAGAGTCAATCGATCCTGTGACAGGGGAGTCGACAGGCATGCCACCTGTAGCTTCAAATTCCGCGCCTAAGGCACGCATCAATTTCGGGCTGCTGGTAGTCATATCTATCCAGGCTTTTCCCTTGCAGTGCGTGCTTAAAAAGCCTTGGGGTCCACGAACCACTTGTTCAATTTCTTTGGGCCCGAAAACCATCGTAAACACAATATCAACAGCATCTATCACGGCGGCGGGGCTTGCAGCCCACTGCGCACCCTCTTCAATAAATTTTTTTGCTGCATCGGGGTTTATGTCATAGACAACGAGGCTATGGCCTGCGCGCTGTACGTTTCGCGCTGCTGCGGAACCCATGTTCCCAAGGCCAATAAATCCAATTTTCAAAATAGTTTCTCCACTGAGCATGCGTATGCTCAAAAGTTCAGGTGATTCATTCTTGGCGCCCCGATCTACTGGGGCGCCAAGGGAAGTGACAATGGCTAGGGCTTAGGCGAACCAACCCTTTTCAGCCAAACGGTTATCGTTCATGTCATAACGCGCGTGGGATTCCAATCCGCGCAATTTGGTACTCCCACCATCCATTTGGTCACCCACAGCAAAGCACACCATTCCTGCATCTTCTGAAATGATGCGCTGGCTCTCTGCATACATTTCTCGGCGTTTTCCCTCGTTGAGTTCCACACGGGCAGCGATTACCAATTTGTCCAGTGCGGAACTTTTGAAGTGGGTGTCATTCCAAGCGCCACCAGATAAAAATTGGGTTGAAATTTGCAAATCTGCAGTGGGCCGATTGCCCCAAAAGACAGAGCAAAACGGGACTTTCATCCATACGTTGTCCCAATACCCGTCTCCAGAAACGCGCTTCACTTCCATTGAAATTCCTGCTTTTTTCAGGGATTCTTGGAACATCACGCCAGAATCGGTCGAGCCCGAATAGCAGCCCTCAGACACTTGCACTTCCAGGGATGCGGATGTGCCGGCCTTTTTAAAGTGAAAAGCGGCACGGTCCGGATCGTAGGACTTGGCTTTCAGCGCGGCGTTATAAAAACGGTCCGCTGGCCCCACAGTTTGGTCATTGCCCATGGAAGCAAAACCGGAAAAAACGTTGTCGATAATTTTTTTCCTGTCAATTCCGTACTTGAGACCGAGCATCAAGTCGTGATTTTTGTAGGGGTCAGCGTCGACCAAAGCGACGAATCCATACCGGTTTCCTGTGCCTTTGGTCCGAGTGATGGTGATATTTTTATTTTTAGACAGCAGGGCGACCGTTTTAGGGTTCAACCGGTTAACCGCGTCGACCTGACCCGTTACCAAGGCCTGGGTTCGGGCCGCTGCATCTCCAATGTAGCGAAGTTCAACGCTGTCAAAATTACCTCTTCCGGCCTTCCAGTAATTGCCGGCCTTGCGCTTAGCCACGATGCGTACGCCAGGTTGCCATTCAACCAAGGTGTAGGCGCCCGTTCCGTCGGGCTTGGAGAAATCGGTGGTTCCGTTTGGAACAATCAGCAGGTGGTAGTCGGACAATACAAACGGCAAGTCAGCATTGCCAGTTTTCATCGTGATCTGAACTTGGTGCGATGAAAGTTTTTTGATCTCTGTGATGGGCTCCAAAATGCCTTTGGCTGGAGATTTTGTTTCGCCGCGGTGCAAGTTAATGGAATAAATCACGTCATCGGCATCTAACGATTTACCGGACGTGAAAGTGATGCCTTTACGGATGTTGAAAATCCATTCAGCAGCACCGGCTTTGGACTCCCAGCTCTCAGCCAACTCTGGCGTGGCATTGCCTTTGGCATCAATTTCGACCAATTGATTCCAAAACATCAAGCTGTAGGAGATGGGAATCGAGTCTGCGTAGGTTCTCGGATCAAGGCTGTCAGATGCAGAGCCGCCTTCCATGCCAAGCCGTAAAACGCCACCCTTTTTGGGTTTGTCTTGTGCTTGGGCTGGTAAGGCCGCCATTGCAGTGGCGAGTCCAACAGCTGCAGAGCCTGCTAGCAGTTGCCTGCGGTCCAGACCAAATGAAGTTGCTTCAGGGGTGATTTGATTGGTCATTTTTCGTTGTCTCCTCGTATGGGTGTGTAAGGTATGGATCACAAAAATTCGCCCGAAACTGCGAGCGCAGCTTCAATGTAGGAGCCCAGGAAGATGAATGCAAACGAATAATTGTTATGCTCTGTATCAAATATTTTGATAAAAGGGGTGTCCGCCTATGTTGAAGTACCTTGATCTTGCTTTATTGCAGGCTTTTGCTGCGGTGGTCGACAGCGGCAGCTTTACCCGAGCCGCCCAGTACTTGTGCCGAACCCAGTCGGCTGTCAGTATGCAGTTGCGTAAGCTGGAAGACCTGTCGGGTCATGCGCTGCTTTTGCGTGACAGCCGGAAAATCGTTCTCACTGACGAAGGCGAAATTCTTTTGGGATATGCCCGCCGCATGATTCGACTCAATGAAGAGGCGTTGGTAGCACTTAACCAGCCCCACGCCCAGGGCCATGTCCGCTTGGGGATGCCCGATGATTACGCGCACCAATTTTTACCAGGCGTACTAACCCATTTTGCGCATGCTTATCCTCGGGTACAACTGGAGGTGATTGGCGCTTTAAGTGGTGAACTTTTGGACCGGGTCGAAGCGGGGAACTTGGATGTGGCTTTAATCACCCGCCAGCCTAAGCGCCGACGGGGCAAAGTGCTGCGAACCGAACACTTGGTTTGGGCGGGTTCTCGCCAGCACCGCGCTTTCGAATCGACCCCTTTGCCCTTGGCCTTGTTTCCTGATGGCTGTGTTTTTCGCGCACATGCCCTAAGCGCATTAGATGCTGACAGCATTCCTTGGCGGATTGCGTACACGAGTCAAAGTTTCGCTGGAGGAAAAATCGCTGTCTCTAGCGGGTTGGCACTAACGGTTGTTGCGCAAAGCATGGTACCGCCGGAGTGGCGTGTATTTGGTGCAGAACATCAACTGCCCCGTTTGCCGGAAATTGAAATCGCTTTGCACCGCGCGCCAGGTACGCTTGCGCCTGCAGTTGCGTTGCTTGAAACACAGTTGGTCGAGGCGGTTCAAATGGCGCAAGCTGCGTATTCGGCAGATGATTCTTGTTAGAAATGATCGCAATTCCTTATTGCAAAAGATTCGCCTACACTTTGTTTTTTATGCGAGATTAGCGCGTGGCGACACCATTCACCTCCAGTAAGCACCAACCCTTAGCGGAAAGCCTGCGCCCTAAGACGCTCGGTGATGTTATCGGTCAGCAGCACCTGCTCGGCGAGGGCATGGCTTTGCGTTTGGCCTTTGAGTCCGGCCAGCCGCACAGTTGTATCTTATGGGGCCCACCAGGGGTTGGGAAAACTACGATCGCACGGCTGATGGCAGATGCGTTTGATGCAGAGTTCATCACCATCAGCGCCGTCTTGGGTGGAATCAAAGAAATCCGTGAGGCCGTAGAGCAAGCCCAAACCGTGCGTGAGGGTATCGAGCAGCGCCGAACGATTGTGTTTGTAGACGAAGTTCACCGCTTCAATAAAAGCCAGCAAGATGCTTTCTTGCCCCATGTAGAGAGCGGCTTATTTACCTTTATTGGTGCAACCACAGAAAACCCTTCCTTTGAGGTGAATTCAGCCCTCTTGTCACGTGCGGCAGTCTATGTATTGCAGCCATTGACACCAGAGGATTTACGCCAGATTGTGGTCCATGCCCAAGTGCACTCTGCTTTGCCAGCCATTGATGCGCCAGCGGTAGACCGTTTGATTGGGTATGCCGATGGTGATGCCAGGCGGCTTCTCAACACGCTTGAAACCTTGGCAGTTGCAGCCAAGCAAGATCGCCTAGAAGCTATCAGCGACGAATGGCTTCTTAAAGTTTTGGGTGAGCGCATGCGCCGCTATGACAAGGGCGGCGAGCAGTTTTATGACACTATCTCGGCATTGCACAAATCGGTGCGCGGTTCCGACCCCGATGCAGCACTGTATTGGTTCGTTCGCATGCTTGACGGTGGTGCAGATCCGCGTTATTTGGCCCGCCGGATGATTCGAATGGCCAGTGAAGATATTGGCTTGGCTGACCCCCGGGCTTTGAGAATGGCCTTAGACGCTTCGGATGTCTACGAACGCTTGGGCTCTCCCGAGGGTGAGTTGACTTTGGCCCAGTGCGTGGTCTATTTGGCCGTGGCACCCAAATCGAATGCGGTTTACAAAGCCTTTAACGAAGCCAAGGCGTGGGTCAAAAAAGACGGGAGTCGGCCAGTTCCCATGCACTTGCGCAACGCGCCAACGAAGTTGATGAAGGATTTGGAATACGGTAAAAATTACCGCTATGCCCATGACGAGGAAGGTGGGTTTGCAGCAGGGGAGCAGTATGTACCGCAGGGTTTGGAAGAGCTTCAGTTTTATCGTCCAGTTGAGCGCGGCCTAGAAATCCGTATCGCAGAAAAAATGCGCGAGCTTAAAGCGCGCAACCACAAGTCTAAGCCGTAGCATTAGCAGAAAAACTAATGCACCATGAAAAGCGTAAACAGTTTGGATGGCAGCCCATATTCAAGGGTAAACCCATACCTTAGTGGCCCGGTTTACGCTGGCGAGGTCGTTAGAATCTCGGGTTGCGACAAACGGCAATCCTGAAACCATCGGGTTGGGCCGACAAATTGCTTTCAATGGCGTGACGCCACCAGTGTTCGCGGCCAAATCGGTTCAAACACAAGAACTTCGGAGATGTTTTTTTATGGATATTTTTATACAGCAGGTCATTAACGGCCTGGTGCTGGGCAGCATGTATGCCCTCATTGCCCTGGGCTACACCATGGTTTACGGCATTATCAACTTGATCAATTTTGCCCATGGTGAGGTAATGATGGTGGGAGCGCTCACCAGTTGGAGCATTATTGGTGTGATGCAAGAGTCCATGCCGGGTACGCCAGGGCCTGTGATTCTTCTGATCGCGCTCCTTATATCTTGCGTCGTAGCGGCAACACTGAATTTTGTTATTGAAAAAGTGGCCTACCGTCCTTTGCGCAATAGCCCAAAGTTAGCCCCCTTAATTACCGCCATCGGCATGTCCATCTTGCTGCAAACCTTGGCCATGATTATTTGGAAACCTAACTACAAGTCCTATCCCACCTTACTCCCAACCACGCCTATCAACATTGCAGGCGCAGTGATCACGCCAACGCAGGTCATGATTTTGGGCGTAACTGCCGTCTCTTTGGCCCTCTTGATGTGGTTGGTGAACTACACCAAACTTGGTCGTGCCATGCGCGCCACCGCTGAAAATCCCCGCGTTGCCGGCCTGATGGGCGTCAAACCCGATATGGTCATTTCAGCGACCTTTGTGATTGGTGCAGTGTTGGCTGCTATCGCCGGCGTGATGTACGCCTCTAATTATGGAACAGCACAACACGCCATGGGCTTCTTGCCTGGTTTGAAAGCATTTACTGCTGCCGTGTTTGGGGGCATTGGAAACTTAGCCGGTGCGGTGGTCGGTGCAATTTTGCTAGGACTCATTGAGTCCATTGGTGCTGGGTATATCGGTGAACTCACCGGCGGAATCTTGGGAAGCCATTACTCTGATATTTTTGCGTTCATTGTGCTGATCGTCGTTCTTACTTTGCGCCCTTCAGGGCTGCTAGGTGAGCGCGTAGCAGACCGCGCATAAGGAGGCCATCACTATGAAACAACAACAAAAATTCTTTGTCATCGTTGCGGCTGCTTTGGCGCTACTGGTTTTACCCTTGTTTTTGCAAGGCTTTGGCAATGCGTGGGTCCGCATAGCGGACATGGCGCTTTTGTATGTGCTGCTTGCTGTTGGTTTAAATATTGTGGTCGGTTATGCCGGTTTGTTGGACTTGGGCTATGTCGCTTTTTTTGCGATAGGGGCTTACATGTTTGGACTGCTGAACTCCCCGCATTTGATTGAAACCTTTCCAGCCATTGCCGCTATGTACCCGCAGGGTATGCATTCGCCTCTCTGGCTTGTGATCCCCTTGGCTGCAGGAATTGCAGGCACATTTGGTATTTTGTTGGGTGCTCCCACCCTGCGTTTGCGCGGTGATTATCTTGCGATCGTTACTTTAGGGTTTGGTGAAATTATTCGGGTGTTTTTGAATAATTTGGATAACCCTGTCAACATCACCAACGGGCCCAAAGGGATTAACCAGATTGATTCCTTGCACTTTTTTGGGTTCGACTTAGGAAAGAAGTTGGTGGTCGGTGGATTTGAATTCGCGTCCGTGTCGCTTTATTACTACCTGTTCCTTGCTTTGGTTTTAGTTAGTATCTTGATCTCCCACCGGTTACAGCTGTCCCGCGTTGGTCGGGCTTGGATGGCGATACGAGAAGATGAAGTGGCCGCCAAAGCCATGGGGATCAATACGCGTAACTTGAAGCTTGCTGCATTCGGTATGGGGGCCACCTTTGGCGGCGTTTCCGGTGCGATGTTCGCATCTTTCCAAGGCTTTATTTCACCCGAGTCTTTCAGCTTGATGGAGTCGGTGATGATTGTTGCGATGGTTGTTCTCGGCGGGGTCGGGCACTTGCCTGGTGTGATTTTGGGCGCGGTCCTGCTTTCCGCTTTGCCTGAAGTTCTGCGCTATGTGGCGGGGCCTTTGCAATCACTAACCGGTGGTCGTTTAGACGCTTCCATCTTGCGCCAATTGCTGATTGCATTGGCCATGGTCAGCGTCATGCTGCTGCGTCCCCGTGGTTTGTGGCCCACGCCAGAGCATGGCAAATCTTTGCCACCGGCCGCCAAAGCTTGATCGGAATCACCATGACGACAACAGTAAAAAATTCGGTGAAAGATACCGTTCTCCACGTCTCTGGCGTGTCCAAGCGCTTTGGCGGTTTGCAGGCCTTAAGCGACGTAGGCATCACCATTGAACGGGGCCAAGTCTATGGGTTGATCGGCCCCAATGGTGCTGGAAAAACTACATTTTTCAACGTGCTGACCGGTTTGTACACGCCAGACACCGGCTCTTTTGAATTGGCGGGCAAGGCCTACCAGCCCACGGCAGTGCACACCGTTGCGAAAGCGGGCATTGCGCGAACGTTTCAAAATATCCGTTTGTTTGCGGAGATGACCGCCTTGGAAAACGTCATGGTCGGACGCCACGTTCGTACCCATTCTGGTGTGTTGGGCGCGATGTTTCGAACTGCATCTTTTAAAGCCGAAGAGGCTGCCATCACACAGCGCGCGCATGAACTCTTGGAGTACGTTGGCATCGGAAAATTTGCCGATTACCGCGCGCGAACCTTAAGCTACGGCGACCAGCGCCGTTTAGAAATAGCCAGAGCGCTGGCAACCGACCCCCAGTTGATTGCATTGGATGAACCTGCTGCGGGTATGAATGCCACTGAAAAAATCATGTTGCGTGAGTTGATTGACCGTATCCGCAACGACAACCGCACTATTTTGTTGATTGAACACGATGTGAAACTCGTTATGGGCTTGTGCGATCGTGTCACCGTACTCGACTACGGCAAACAGATCGCTGAAGGCACGCCTGCGGACGTTCAGAAAAATGAGAAAGTGATTGAGGCCTATTTAGGCACCAGCGGGCACTGACACAAGGTAACAAAGTGCTCTGCGTACACGCAGAGCCTGACAAGGAAACGATATGACTGGCAAAACATTGCTCAAGGTGACAGGACTCAAAGTGTCCTATGGCGGGATTCAGGCCGTCAAAGGGGTGGATTTTGAGGTGCGCGAGGGTGAACTGGTTTCACTGATTGGCTCCAACGGTGCGGGTAAAACCACCACCATGAAGGCGATTACGGGCACCTTACCCATGGCTGGCGGCGACATTGAATACATGGGCCAAAGTATTCGTGGGCAAGGCCCTTGGGACTTGGTGAAGCAGGGCTTGGCGATGGTTCCCGAAGGCCGCGGCGTATTCACACGCATGTCGATCATTGAGAACCTGCAAATGGGTGCCTACATCCGTGACGACAAAGACGGAATTGAAGCCGATATTGAAAAGATGTTTGCAATTTTCCCTCGCCTTAAAGAGCGCCGTGACCAACTCGCAGGTACCATGTCTGGCGGTGAGCAACAAATGCTGGCCATGGGTCGGGCCTTGATGAGCCGCCCCAAGGTCTTGTTGATGGACGAGCCCTCCATGGGTTTGTCACCCTTCATGGTAGACAAAATTTTCGAAGTGGTGCGTGATGTCTTTGCCCAAGGCGTGACTGTTTTATTGGTTGAACAAAATGCA
>CANJNX010000018.1 GCA_947475495.1 Comamonadaceae bacterium
CCTCTGCGGCGGCACGAAGCACCTGGGTCAGTGTATGGGTCAACGTGGTGCTTTCAAGTATCCAAATCGTGGTCGGCATTTTTGCAAAATCACAGGGTCTGATCGCCGACGGAATCCATTCCCTGTCGGATCTGGTGTCTGATTTTGTCGTTCTTTTTGCAGGACACCATAGCCAAAAAGATGCAGACATCGACCACCCCTATGGCCACCACCGTTTTGAAAACGCGGCGTCTTTGGTCTTGGGTTTGTTGTTGCTCAGCGTAGGCGCAGGTATGGTCTGGTCTGCAGTGAGCAAACTGGAGACACCCGCGTCCATTGCGACGGCGCATGTGTCTGCCTTGTGGGTCGCCTTTGGCGCCCTCGCGGCCAAAGAGCTGCTGTTTCGCTATATGTTGCGCGTGGCCAAGCAAGTCAAATCCAGTATGTTGGTCGCCAATGCGTGGCATGCCCGTTCAGACGCTGCTTCGAGTTTGGTCGTCGGTTTGGGTCTGGTGGGAAATTTAATGGGCTATCCATTGCTTGATCCCATTGCTGCCTTGATCGTCGGGCTGATGGTGGGAAAAATGGGATGGAGCTTTGCGTGGGATGCGCTGCATGATTTGATGGACCGGGCCATCGATGAAGAAGAGGTTCAGGCGATTCGCCAAACCCTGATGGAGACGCCAGGGGTTGCGGGAGTCCATGATGTTCGCACCCGCAAAATGGGCGATATGGTGGTGGCCGATGCCCACATCGAAGTCGACGCCAGTCTCACCGTTGAGGAGGGGCACAACATCGCTGTCGCAGCACGCCTTGCGGTAATGCAGCGCCACCGCGTTCTCAACCTCATGACCCATGTGGACCCTGCGCACCAACATGACGCAGACCATGAGCCGGTGAAGCGGACCTGATGCACCGCACCATTTTTGATACCCCGGGGGTCAATACAGTTCTGCGCTGGTTTTCCATCGGCTTTTTAAAAGCCACCGGATGGAAAATTCAGGGGCAGTTACCGGCCAATGGGCGCAAAAGCGTCTTGATTGCAGCGCCGCATACCAGCAACTGGGATTTGCCCTATACCTTGATGGTGGCCTTTGCCTTGCGCTTGAATGTGTATTGGATGGGCAAGCAGTCCATTTTTAAACCACCTTTTCACGGCGTGATGCTTTGGTTAGGCGGCATTCCTATTCAGCGCGAAAGCTCTAACAATGTGGTGGAAGCATCGATTGCTGCTATTCAAAATGCCGATGGCCCTGTGCAATTGATCGTACCCCCCGAAGGCACCCGCAGCAAAGCGCGGTATTGGAAAACGGGTTTTTACTACATTGCCTTAGGCGCCAACGTTCCCATCGTGATGGCCTATATGGACTATGCCCGCAAAGAAAGCGGCTTAGGCCCGGTGTTTGAGCCCACAGGCAATATAGAAGCGGACATGGCAAGGATCAAGGCTTTTTATCAGCCTTTCACGGGGAAAAACCCAGATCAGTTTTGATGCCACCGGGCCCAGCGCAAGCGCTCGACCAAGCACATATGCGGCACGGTTAAAGCAGCCAGGCCGACAAAAACGAATTGAATCACTCTGGCATCCATCGCCGAGGGCGGAAAAAACACCCATGCAGCAAAGCTGATAACCGCCACCGCAATCAGCGGCCCGGCTGCGACAGACACCATGACGCGGGCGGATGCTGCGGTGTACATTTTGGTGCGCACGATGTGTCTGGCACTGTGCATACAGCAGAAAAAAATGGCAAAAGCAAGCAGTGGCGAAAGGAGAGTGGTGATGGCGGTTACCGCCACGATCTCTATGGCGGTTTGTGGGTCTGTCTTTAAGAGACGCAAAGATACAAGCACCAAGCCCGCAAGCCACGGCCACGCCAAGAAATGTAAAGCGAAAGCCATGCTGTGCCCGCGGTCATCGCCCATTAACAAGTTAAATAAATGCCCTAGCTCTTCTTGGTGAAGTGCGGCTGGCAGAACGATGCTTGCGCCACCGTACAACACTTGCGCAAGAATCGGAGTCCCTTGCCGAAGATCGCCGGAAAAATGGACCAGCGATAAAACCAAGAACGCCCCTAAAAAAACCAAGGGCGCGTACCACCACGCTACCACCACAAAGCCAGCCAACAGAAGATAACAAGCAAGAAACATTGTCCAGCGCAATGGGCTGCTGAGTTGGTAGAGCTTTTTTGCAAAAATTGGATCCAAGGCACCGTGCGGAACACCCAATAAAACCACAAGCGCCATGGCAATAAGCAACACACTTTCCAATTCCAAGGGCGGCAAAAGCAATGACAAAAAAAGCGCTGCCAGAGCAACACCAACAAAGCACACACTTTGAAGATGCAGCGGTTTCACAGCAAGGCCTTGCCGGCAAAAAGATGTTTCACAAAAGGTGCGGTTGGCATGGCACGAATGATCGCAAGGTAATCCTCTAAGCGGGCCTTGTCGCTCAAAAATCGAATCACTTGCGCGCTCTGTGCTTTGGAAAAAAGACGCATAAAAAGAGCCGGTCCTTTTTGTGGATGGTTGCGAAGCACGTTGAGGAAAATCCGATCCATGTGGTTTAACACATAGGTGTCTTTAGACCGCGCTTTCGGGAGGCCGCCAGCGGCCAGAGCCGACGCGCAGCGGGTGGCCCAGTCCTGTATCCGTTGGAATGCATAACCTGTAGAAGGCCGGCCTGCACTGGCATGCAGGCCAGAAAAAATATAACTGGGATCCAAGTGCCGTGCGTCAGCACCGCGCTTGGTGATACCCATCGGTAACAGGCCGTACTCGGAATGCACAATCTGGTAGGGCGTGCCCTTCACTTTTTCAGCAATGGATTGCATTAAAGCATCTTCAAGTTCGGGAGCCGTTAAGGGGTCTGCAGAAAAAGTAGTGAACTCCATGAGTGCACGGGTTGTGGAGACCGGCAGGGTGTAAGTAAAGCCGATATGCTGGGAATGGGTTGGTGCAAAATCCATTAATTCTGCACACGCAGGGTCAAAGCAAGGCGTGCTCGTCACGATTTCATGGCCATAAAACGATTGCCATAAGACTGCTTGCAGCTCAGACGACGAAGGCGTGGGTCGTGTGTCTACGACCATCTTCGATGTCAGCGTACCCTGCGAAGTCTCGATATGCCAGACCCCTTGCCGAAACAGGGGGGCCTTGGTAACAGACGCCTCTAATTGAATGGAAAGCTTTTGGTTCTGGGCTATGTCAGCCAAAACCGAATCGTAAAACGTGCTGCTTTTAAGCATGCGGTAGGGGGTTTTGTCGCAATCGATCAACACCCGCTGTTGCCCATTAGTCAATTGCAATGCACTCCACTGGTGGTCTGCAAGCTGGGCATACGGCGTGGAGTCATCCCCCCAAAAGCACCACGTTCTATCGTTGTGGTAACTGCTGCGCTGCTCTAAAACCAGGGTTCGAGGTGCGCGGTTTTGGTATACGCCTAACTGCACTGCCAGACTCAAACCTGCACACCCTCCTCCGATGATGGTCAGGTCTGCATCAACTGACATGGTCGAGAAAGTGCCAAGTGGCAGGCCGGGGCGCGTTTAAAAGCGGGGCGTGAAGTGCAGCGTCGTGGCTGTCTGGAAAACGCCAATATTTTTTTTGAAACGCAATCTCACACAAAGCAAAAAAGGAAAGCATGCTTTTTTTTCGCCAGCCTACGACTGCGCGACCTTGCCAGAATTGAAGGCCATTGTGCCGTAGCTCCTCGCCAATCGCCCGGTAAAGACGCGCAGAGAGTAAAACACCTGCGCGCGCTGCGGGCGGAAGATAGACCAGGCCTTGTTCGCCACTTTGGTAATACCGGTCTGCAAGCGCCAATAAATCCATCAAGCAATTTTGGATCCGTGCGCGGGTTGCCAAGGAGGGGTTGAGGATCTCGCCAGGAGATAAGTCGCCAACGGCAGTCGCGGGTAAATAACGCCTGCCCAGGGCCGCGTCAGCTGCGACATCTCTGCAGATGTTGGTCAGTTGCATGGCCATGCCCAAATCGATGGCGTGGGCAAAGGCCCATTTTTTCTCTGTCTCTAAGGCCTTGCACATCATCAAGCCGACGGTGCCTGCCACTTGGTAACAGTAGCGCAACAGGGCATCTTCATCGGCCATTCGAACGGTGCCAAGGTCTGACTCCATTCCCATCACAAGCTCTATCACGATGGCCGGATCAATATTGCACTCGTCTAACAAACGCAGACCGTCTTGGATGATGGGGTCAGAAGAAACGCCGGTAGCAAACGCGACCTTAATTTGCTTAAGGGTACAAAGCGCTTGCGGTATGCCTTGATGCTCATCCGCGATGTCGTCTATATATCGGCAAAGGCGGTAAAGGCGTGTGGCACGTTGCGCGTGGTTTTTTCCGAGGAAGTGGCGCGCCCAGTGGAAACTTTTTCCTTTGGCCGCGAGCACGGCGTTGGCATCCAATAAAGAGGACTCAGGCATCTGATGCACGCGCTATGAGCGAGTCGATCACTTTTGCAGAACATAAAACGCCTGGCAGACCGGCACCAGGATGGGTGCCTGCTCCAACCAAGTAGAGATTTTTAATCCCTTCGGCCTGGTTGTGAAATCGGAACCATGCCGATTGGCGAAACAAAGGCGAAATCGAAAAGCCTGCGCCATGCTGGCTGAGATAGTCGGTCTTGAAGTCCGTGGGATTCATGGAAAACTCTGCCGTGATGGTGGACTCCAAATCCGGAAGAATCGTCTGGTTGAGGGCCGCAACAATACGTTTTTGCAAAAGGGGGCCTTGCACATCCCAATCAACCTTGCCTTGTAAATTAGGAACAGGGCACAGCACATAAAAACTGTCGCATTCGGGAGGTGCAAAACTTGGATCTGTCGCCGTGGGACGGTGGAGATACAGGGAAAAATCATCGGAAAGCGTCTTATGGTCAAAGATGTCAGCCAGGAGTTCGCGGTAGCGCTCCCCCATCCATATGGTGTGGTGTGCAACGTCTGGGTAGGTTCGCTTTGTTCCAAAGTAAAACACATACAAGCCCATTGAAAACTGCGCAGCCGCGAGTTTCACGGTGGAAGCAATTGAGCGGTCTGCAGGCGCCACCATGTCGCCGTAGAGATGGGCCGCATCTGCATTGGAAACGATGACATCGGCATCGAGTGTTCGGCCGTCCTCAAGAACCACTGCGTGGGCCACACCTTTTGTGATCTTCAGGGACTTGACGGTTTGGCCGAGTTGAATACCAATGCCCTTGCGAACCATGAGTGCTTCCAAAGCCTGGGTGATTGCACCGGTTCCCCCCATCGCGAAATGCACGCCGTACGCGCGCTCTAGATAGTGAATCAAACCATAAATACTGGTGGTATCAAATGGGTTGCCGCCTACAAGAAGGGGTTGTATCGAAAAGGCTTGGCGCAGCTTGGGGTTGACCAAAAACCGCGAAACCATTTGCCATACGGTTTCATACGAACGCAAACCCAATAACTGCGGAATTTGACGCAGCATCGTGGTGAATTTGTGGAAGGGCTGAGCCGACAACTGCGTAAACCCAACATCAAAGATGCGTTGGGAGTGCTTCAATAGTTGTTGGTAGCCCTCACAGTCTTTGGGTTCTATGCGCCTAATTTCAGCCAAGGTTTCTTCCAGCGTTCCGCCGTAGTCAAACTTTTCCCCATCTGAAAATACAAAGCGGTACCAAGGGGTCAGTGGAACCAGGGTGACGTGATCCGAGAACTTTTCACCAAACAAGGAAAACAGCTCATCAAAAAGAAAGGGGGCGGTAATGACGGTAGGGCCTGCGTCATGTCTAAACCCATCACGCTCAAAGACTTGCGCACGTCCGCCGAGTTGAGCGCATCGATCGATGACCGTAACCTGATAGCCCTTAGCGCGTAATCGAAGGGCCGCTGCTATTCCTCCAAACCCTGCTCCGATAACAATAGCGTGCATTACATGGTTTCGAATTGTGCAATAGTGTCATTCAACGTCGTGCGCATTTTTGTGCAGTAGGAGATCAACAAACGGCCAGATTGATGGGGCAATTGCAATGCATAGTCTTCGCACCGTTTGAGGTGATCGATTGCAAGTGCAGAGGCTTGGGCAAACGGGTCTTCATGTCCCGGTTCTTGCTCAAGCAGTAAAACAATGTTGAGTGCGGGTGGCGGGACCTGCTGCCCAGGAGTGCAAACGCGCTTTGCATCCGACGCATGGTCTTGTAAATCATCAATGATTTGATAACCCACGGCGAAATGGTCGGCGGCCGATCTAGCAACCGATAGGTATTGTGTGTGCCCGCAGACAAGCAAAGCAAGCTCGAGCGGCAAGCCCAAGAGGGCGCCTGACTTGGCCTTGGCGATGGCAATGTATTGGTCGACGCAGTCGGCTTGTAAATCCAGGGGACTAAGGTCGGCGCACTGCCCGGTAATGGCGCGGCTGGTGCGCTGGTGCACGATGTCTAACACTGCAGGGAGCTTGTCAGTCTGCGAGAGCGGACACAAGACACCATAAGCGGCGGATAAAAGCAAATCCCCTGAACAGATGGCTAAGTTCTTGCCGTATTTGGACCACAGGGTGGGCTGTCCACGGCGAAACAAGTCGCCGTCCTGAAGGTCATCGTGTACGAGCGAGGCATTATGTAAAAGTTCTGCACACGCAGCTAGACACACAGCGTCAGAATCTTCAAGGCCTAAAGTGAAAGCGGCAGACAAAGCAAGCTTGGCCCGAACTTGCTGCCCGCCTGAGCGCAAGTGGTAAGCAACCGCTGAAGCAGCAGTGTGGTCTGCAATGGAAGGTAACTCGGGAGTGCAACCCGTTGCATGCAGCATTTTTGCTTGAACCGCTTCAAGCAAAAAAACGAGTTTGACATCAGTCAACTCTGAACGATCTGAACGAGGCGTCGGCATAACAATCGGCTCCGTCTGAAAGAGCCAAGTACCCATTCGACTTGACCCCATAAAAGAACCTACTTCACTTGTACAAGTGAAGTAGGTTCGAACCAAACGCGCTAATTATTTGTGCGAATGACCTTCAGACTCTTTGACCGCGACGGTCCAGATGATCAAGCCAAATGCAATCTTGTTCAAAACATCAGCCAAGTTGTAAATAATGTTGAGTGCATTTGCACTGCTTTCTGGGCTGCTGCCTGTCAAGTATCCAAAGAAATAGCCCAATGGGTAGATAGCCCAGCCAATCGTGACAATCAAGCGCATGGTGTTGAATGCCGATTGGACAGAAGCGGGAGCGCTGTTGGCATTGATTTTGCCGGCTTCGCCCATGAAGATTTCATAAAGAATGTAAGCCCAGCCCACCATACCAATGATGAATGCAGGAAGAACAGCCATGTAACCCGCTTCACCGAGGTAGCCACCAACCAGCATGACTAAAGTACCGATCATCAGGCGCCAAAACACGCCAGCAGGGACTTTGGTAATTGCTGACAAGATCAAGTAAAACTCGATCATCAGGAGCGGCACTGTAATGAGCCAATCAATGTACCTGAACACGGTAGGTGTCGAGCCGGTTGCGACCCAAACTTCACGCATATAGAAATAGTGGACTGCTGCTACCAAAGTGACCAGTCCGGAAACGGTCAATGAAGTCTTCCACTTCGCAGAAACACGGTCGCGTTCTAGGAAGAAAAATGCAGTGGATGCCACTAGGGCCATTGAAATGAGCCAAAAAGATATTCCCACAAAATCCTCAGGCTTGAGGACTGCCCCTGCATTTGCCGATGCTTGGCTCACACCAAAAAGCAAGCCTAAGGCGATGGCCGGGCTGGCAATTGACTTAAGCCAATTCATTTTTATCTGCATACTTATCTCCTAAAAGTTAATTGGTTTCCAACAAAACCAAATACACCTTAAATTATTTTGGTAAAGATGTAAATAATTGACAGGAGAGTAGGGTTTTTAAACGTTAGCAATTCATTGGCTTTGTCAGCTTGCATTACAAATATGCAATGCCATTTCGCCACAGGAGAAGTGCGGGTTAACCCTTGGATTTGTGAGCGCTTGGAAGCTCATTTTTTTATCGCTTGGGTCGAAATTAAAATTCGGTCGGTGTAGGCAATGGCCAATGCGCTGAGTAAAAAAGTGATATGAATCACGGTTTGTGCAATCAGGACTTTGCTGTCGTAGTTGGCGGCGTTGATAAAAGTCTTGAGCAAATGGATGGAGCTGATGCCGATGATGGCGGTTCCGAGCTTGACCTTCAGGACCGACGCATTCACGTGGTCTAACCACTCGGGCTGGTCGCGGTGGCCTTCTAAGTCCATGCGGCTGACAAAGGTCTCGTAGCCGCCCACGATCACCATGATCAGCAGGTTAGAAATCATCACCACATCAATCAAGGCCAAGACCACCAGCATGATGAGGGTTTCATTGAGAGCGATTAAAGGCACATCGGCCTGGTAGCCCATGCTGCTTACCAAGGCTTGTAGTGCGGTTTGGCTGCCAAACGCCGCCTCGATGAGATGAACCAGCTCGACCCAAAAATGGAAAACGTACACACCTTGCGCCGCAATCAAGCCCAAGTACAAGGGCAGTTGCAACCAGCGGCTGGCAAAAATAAATGCCGGCAAGGGCCGCAGTGGTTTGGGCGCAGGGGGTTTGTTTTGCATGGGGCTCTTTGTCTTAGGGATGGCTTATTTGGCCAATACCCGAACCATTTCCAAGCACTTGTTGGAATACCCCCACTCGTTGTCGTACCAGCTCACTACTTTGATAAACGTGCCATCGAGGGCAATGCTGGCGTCG
The DNA here is from genome assembly GCA_947475495.1 of Comamonadaceae bacterium. Taxonomy (GTDB): domain Bacteria; phylum Pseudomonadota; class Gammaproteobacteria; order Burkholderiales; family Burkholderiaceae_C; genus Allorhodoferax. The sequence continues at coordinate 8,692 of CANJNX010000018.1, forward strand.
GCATCAAAAATAGAGGTACGGGCATCGCCGCGGAAGTCGGTGGCCACCACTTTGTCTTCGGTGTAGCCCAAGATGCCTTTGAGCGCGCCTTCGCTTTGGGCTTTCATTTCTGCGCAAATCTCAGCCATCGTGGCCTCGGTGTTGAGCTCGCAGGTCAAATCGACAACCGACACATCGCTGGTGGGCACACGAAACGACATGCCTGTGAGTTTTTTGTTCAAGGCGGGAATCACCACGCCGACCGCTTTGGCCGCACCGGTGCTGGAAGGGATGATGTTTTCTAAGATGCCCCGCCCGCCACGCCAGTCTTTGTTGCTCGGGCCGTCCACGGTTTTTTGGGTGGCAGTGGC
>CANJNX010000019.1 GCA_947475495.1 Comamonadaceae bacterium
CCCATGATTCAAGCCTCCAAACTCATTTCCCAAGGCGCGGGGCTGTCACCTGCGCTGCTTAAACGGGCAAGTACGATTGAGCTCGATTGGGATGTTCGTCAAAAAAGCCGTTTTGACGCGACAGATTCCTCCGGGCGAAGCTTGGGTGTTTTTCTGCCCCGGGGAACGGTGGCCAGAGGTGGCGATGTGTTGGTGGCTGAAGACGGCTCACTCGTTCGGGTCATCGCTGCGCCACAAGCTGTTCTCAAAATCACCCACTGCTCTCAACACGGAACACCCTATGACCTCATCCGTGCGGCTTACCACTTGGGCAACCGGCACGTTCCCATTGAGCTCAAACCCGACCATTTAAAAATTGAACCTGACCACGTCTTAGTAGACATGTTGCGCGCCATGCACTTGATTGTTCACGCCGTTGAAGAAGCGTTTGAACCAGAGAACGGCGCTTACGCTGCAGGCGGTCACCACACCCACGTCGAGCATTCCCACGGTGAGCACAGCCACTCCCATGCTTGATTCCAGTTTGATGCAGCTGATGTGGCTGGCCTCGCCGGCCTTGCCTATTGGCGGTTTTTCGTACTCCGAAGGCCTTGAAGCCGCGGTGGACACAGGCCGCGCAGCCAACGAAGCGGACGCCGCTGCGTGGCTGACCGACCAACTGCATTTAAGCCTTGCCCGCTCAGAACTCCCCATCGTCGCCCAAGCCATTGCTGCTTGGCGCGACCACAATTACCAAAGTATCGCCAAGCTCAACGCCTGGGTTTTACAAACCCGCGAAAGCTATGAACTTCGTGCCCAAACCGAACAAATGGGCCGCTCCTTATTAGAGTGGTTACGCAATCACACGACGGCCTGCGCACCAGACATCGAGCGCCTTTCAACACTCGACCCGAGTTACCCCGTGGCTTTTGCCTTGGCTGCAAGCAGCACCGAAGCCCCCGTTCGCGCCTGCTTGTTAGCCTATGCATTTGGCTGGGCTGAAAACATGGTGCAAGCAGCTCTCAAATCCGTTCCTTTAGGCCAAAGCGCTGGGCAACGCATCTTGTCCTCGCTTACCGCCCATATTCCTAGCGCAGTGGACTATGCGATCGACGTCGGCGAAGGTCAACAGCAAGCCTTCGCTCCGATGCTGGCGATTCTCAGCGCCCAACATGAAAACCAATACTCTCGTCTGTTTCGATCTTGAAAGCCTAACCATGTCCACCCTGCACCACATTGCCAACCGAACCAAAACTCTTCCCCCATTGCGCGTTGGCATTGGCGGCCCCGTGGGTTCAGGAAAAACGACGCTGCTAGAAATGCTTTGCAAAGCCATGCGCGAGCAATACGACTTGGTCGCGATCACCAACGATATTTACACCAAAGAAGACCAGCGCTTGTTGACCGTTAGTGGCGCTTTGTCAGCGGAGCGCATCATGGGCGTTGAGACTGGCGGCTGCCCCCATACCGCCATTCGGGAAGACGCGTCCATCAACTTGGAAGCCATTGACCGCATGTTGGTCGATTTTCCAAACGCCGATATCGTTTTCATTGAAAGTGGCGGCGACAATTTGGCGGCCACCTTCAGCCCCGAACTCTCTGACCTCACGATTTATGTGATCGATGTTGCAGCCGGTGAAAAAATTCCCCGCAAAGGCGGCCCAGGCATCACCAAAAGCGACCTCTTCATCATCAACAAAACCGACCTCGCCCCCCATGTGGGCGCGAACCTCGATGTAATGCACGCCGACACCACCCGCATGCGTACCACACCCAAAGGGCTCAAGCCCTTTGTCATGACCAACCTCAAAACCCTCGCCGGCCTCAAGGATGTTGTTACTTTTATTGAGAAAAAAGGCCTGCTGTTAGCCCAATAAATACCACTTTTGCGCAGTTAGAATATCCACAATGGAAGCTTGGCCGAGCGGTTTAAGGCACCGGTCTTGAAAACCGGCGAGGATGTGAGTCCTCCGTGAGTTCGAATCTCACAGCTTCCGCCAACGAATCAACACTTGCACCGGTTACATACCATTCGACCCACCCACGGTTCTCAAATTCATTTTTTGCCGGGGTCAACGCAAGTTTTTTCACCTTCTTTTTTCCAGCAACTGCAATTGAAAGCGTAATCTTTCAATAGGCCTTTTTTGACTCCGTTCACACTCGTTTGCTTAGTCGCAGCAGGAGCAATGTAAAGGTAGGGGCTAAAGGTCTTTTGGACAGGGCCACCACTTTGGAGGTTGACCAGCACGGCGTGACAGGCCAGCGGGCCGGGCAGACCATTCTTGATCTCAATAAGCAGGTTGTTGCCGGAGTCGGCCGCCCAGCCGGCCACCAATTCAACCTTCTGCCACTCGGTGGCTGAAAGTTCGACTTCATTGAAAGACTTTGTTTTGGCAAACGGATTCCAAGCCCAGGCCGGTGTGATCAAAACAAGGCCCGCAAAGCTTAGAACTAAATTGAAGAGATAGCTTTTCTTGGGTGTCATACAACTGAATGGATCGATCTCGCTAGTTTATTCAACCAGGCCTAGGGAGTGCGATTCAAGCTAACTACTTGAAGTTGGTCAATGGCTCACGCAACATTGGCAATGAACCACACTGGTATCAAAAGTGGTACTTCACATTGCTGAAATCACTGATCGCAAACGCATAAAGGATCAGCAAGTCCTCGTCGTTCTCGTTGTTGATTTGGTGCTGGGCGTTGCCAGGGATAAACAACATTCGCCCCGGATCGACGTCAAATACCTCATCGTTAATCGTGACGGTTCCCCGGCCTGAGAGGGTGAAATAAGTCTCGGGTTGTGCGTGGAAATGCGGCTCGAGCGACTCACCTTTTCTAAGGCGAACCACGCCCATCGTCATATCGTTTTGACACCCCGAGTCAGTTCCGAGAATTTCTTTCCACTGCGCCTTTCCTCGGATGGCAACCTGGTCTATTCCCCAGCCTTTCCATTCCATGTCGTCAAGATGTTTAGAAGCTATTTGCATTGCAAAGATTCGTGAAAGACTTTAATGTCGATATTTTAGGATGCAGACCAAGAAACTACATTCCCCGGTACAACCACGGCACATCGATCATGCGCGCCCCAAAAAGTTTCATTGCCGCATCGCGGCCCCAGCGTTTGAGCCCCGTGGCATGAAAAATTTCGCCATTGCGCACCGCACCAGCTTGAACCCGGGCGTTACGTTTCCAGCGGCGTCGGGCAAAACGCTCGAGTGCGTCTGCGTCATCATGGGTGGACTGTTGCAAAACGTCGGCCATGGCAAAAGCATCCTCAATCGCCATGCCTGCGCCTTGGGCAAGAAAAGGGAGCATCGGGTGAGCGGCGTCGCCCAACAGAGCGATGCGTCCGAAAGCCAACTCTTGGGCGCTTCGCACCTTAGGCAAACCACACAAAGGCCACAGATTCCATTTCGAAATGGAACCCACTAATTCTTGCAAGGGTGCCGCCGCGTTAGCCAAGTGCGATTGCAGTTCCTGCACATCGGCAGTTTGATTCCATTGGTCCAGTTCTGCAGGTGCCTTGGCCTTCACGATGATCACCACGTTGAGCAACTCACCATGATGAACCGGGTACTGCACCGCATGAAAATCAGGGCCGAGCCACGCGGTGATGTCATCGCTGCGCAAGGTTTCAGGTAAATCGGCCTGGGCCACCATTGCGCGGTAGGCCACGTAACCAGAAAATTGCGGTTGGGCATCTAAGCGAACAAAGTCACGCACCTGGCTCCACAGACCATCGGCACCGATGAGCACATTAGCGCGGCGGTTCTGGCCATCAGCGGTGGTGACCGTGACAGCGCTGGCATCTTGGCTGACAAACTCGACGGCGTTACCAACTATCAGTTGGGTAGAGCCCTGCGCATTCACTGCCTTGAGCAGCAAGCCATGCAAATCGGCCCGGGCAATCGTGGCGTACCGTGCGCCATAGCGTTTCACCGCTCGCTCACCCAAAGGCAAACGACCTAGAAGGTCCGCAGTGAGTGCACTTCGAATTTCCAACTGTGAGGGAAAACATGCCAAGGCATCAAGCCCCTCTCTGAGGCCCCAGCCTTCCAACAGACGAACCACGTTGGGGCTGATTTGGATGCCCGCGCCAACCTCTGCGAAAACTTTGTTTCGCTCAATCAACTGCACTGGCAGGTCACGATGGCCACACGCCAAAGCAGTCGACAAGCCACCAATTCCACCGCCGACGATTACGATTTTTTTTTGCATGCCAGAGTATGCCAAATAGGCTTATTCCATACGAGAAATTTTGGAAGGCTTAAAGCCCAGGTCAGCCGCTTTGCCTTTGCGGGCTCGCGCTGCGCGGGCGTTGTTCAGGCTGCGGATTTCTAAAGTTTCATCGCGGGCTTTGCCGCCTCGGCCCACGCCCTCAATGCGCACGCTGCGGGTGTAGGCCGCTGCACCCGCCAAGGTGTCCTTGGCTTCCAGGTCAATAAGCATCAAGCCGCGCCCGCCTTTTTCCATGGTCTTGAGTTCAGAAATTTCAAACGTGAGGATGCGCCCCAGTGCGGAGGCGCAAGCGATATGCGTAGCAGCGGCAAGATCAGCGCGACCCGTACTGCCCACCTCCGGTGCAGCTGTATAGCTTGCCGCTGGAAGACTGGCACCAGAAACCAAAGACGGTGCGCAAAGCGATTCACCTGCATTGCAGCTGACAAACGCTTTGCCCGCCTTTTGGCGTGAGACCATGTTGTCTACTGACGCTATGAACCCGTAACCCGCGCTGCTGCTGAGCAGCAACTTGGCGCTGACTGGGCCGGCAAAGTAATACAGCAGCTGGGTGCCAGTCTCCAGTTCAATCAAGGTAGTCACTGGTTGCCCATCACCGCGACCGCCGGGGAGCAAGGAAACAGCCACTGAGTAAACACGGCCGTTGGAGCCAAAGGCCAACAAGGTATCGACACTGCGGCATTCAAAGGTTCCGTACAAGGTGTCGCCAGCTTTAAAGGCAAAGCTCGTGGCGTCATGCCCATGGCCTGTGCGGGCGCGAACCCAGCCTTTGTCACTGACCACCACGGTGACAGGTTCATCGACAATTTTGACTTCCGCGACGGCTTTTTTCTCGGCTTGAATCAACGTGCGCCTAGGGTCGGCAAAGGTTTTGGCATCGGCCTCAATTTCTTTGACCATCAAGCGGCGCAAGGCTGCAGGGCTGCCAAGAATTTCTTCCAGTTTTTTCTGCTCATCACGCAGCTCTGCCAACTCTTGTTCAATTTTGATGGCTTCGAGGCGGGCGAGTTGGCGCAGACGGATTTCTAAGATGTCGTCGGCTTGGCGCTCGGAGAGTTTGAAGCGCTCCATCAACGCTGCGCGGGGCTCGTCCGATTGGCGGATGATGGCGATGACTTCGTCAATATTGAGTAAAACCGTTTGGCGGCCTTCCAAAATATGCGTGCGGTCAAGCACTTTGCCTAAGCGAAAGCGCGAGCGCTTTTCGATGGTGCTTTGGCGAAAAGCGATCCACTCGGTCAGCATTTGTCGGAAAGACTTTTGGGTGGGCCGGCCGTCAAGCCCCACCATCGTGAGGTTGATCGGGCTGGAGGTTTCGAGGCTGGTGTGCGCCAGCAAAGCTGTGATCAATTCGGCTTGTTGGGTGCGGCTGGTTTTGGGCTCAAACACCAAACGCACCGCCGCATCTTTGCTGGATTCGTCACGCACCACATCGAGCACTGCCAAGATGCTGGCCTTGAGCTGGGTTTGGTCTTGCGAGAGCGCTTTTTTGCCTGCTTTCACTTTGGGGTTGGTGAGCTCTTCAATTTCTTCCAAGACGCGCTGCGAGCTCACGCCCGGAGGCAATTCAGTCACCACCAACTGCCATTGGCCACGGGCCATATCTTCAATTTTCCAACGCGCGCGCACCTTGAGCGAGCCGCGCCCGGTTCGGTAGGCATCGGCAATATCGGCGCTGCTGCTGATGATTTGACCACCGCCGGGATAGTCCGGGCCAGGAACCAGTGCGTACAAATCGGCTTCCGACAGGGCCGGTGTTTTGATCAAAGCCACGCAGGCGTCTGCAATTTCGCGCAGGTTGTGGCTTGGAATTTCAGTTGCCAAGCCCACCGCAATACCACTGGCGCCGTTGAGCAAGGCAAACGGTAAACGCGCAGGAAGCTGTCGAGGCTCTTCGGTGGAGCCATCGTAGTTGGGGGTGAAATCCACTGTGCCTTGGTCAATTTCATCGAGCAAGAGGCTGGTGATTTTTGCCAGGCGGGCTTCGGTGTAGCGCATGGCCGCTGCGCCATCGCCATCGCGCGAACCAAAATTACCCTGTCCATCAATCAAAGGGTAGCGCTGCGAAAAGTCTTGCGCCATGCGCACCAGCGCGTCATACGCCGCTTGGTCGCCATGGGGATGAAAACGACCCAAGACGTCGCCTACCACACGGGCGCTTTTGACTGGCTTTGCGCCGGTGTTGCCATTGGCCCCGCCAAAGCCCAGCCCCATGCGCGACATGGAATACAAAATGCGGCGCTGCACGGGTTTTTGCCCGTCGCACACATCAGGCAAGGCACGTCCCTTGACCACGCTCAAGGCGTACTCTAAGTAAGCACGTTGCGCGTAAGTCGCCAAATTGAGCTGGTCGTCAGCATCGGCGTTGGAGGCGAAATCAAGAATAGGTTGGTCGGTCATGGGATAGATTTGAATTTAAACGTCAATGTCCACCGAATCGCCGTGCAACTCCATCAACTCACGCCTTGCTGCGGCTTCTCCTTTGCCCATGAGCTTGGTAATCAAGGCTTCTGTTTGCGCGAAATCAATGGCGCCCAAAGCCACGGGCAACAAGCGCCGGGTGTCGGGGTTCAAGGTGGTGTCCCACAGCTGCTCGGCGTTCATTTCGCCCAAGCCTTTGAAGCGGCTAATGTTCCAAGCGCCTTCGCGCACACCTTCTTTGCGCAACTTGTCCAAGATGGCGCCCAACTCGCCTTCGTCTAAAGCATAGGCTTTGGAGGCGGGTTTTTTACCCCGCGCAGGGGCATCCACGCGAAACAAAGGTGGGCGGGCGACGTACACATTTCCCGACTCAATGAGTTTGGGAAAGTGGCGGAAAAACAGGGTGAGCAACAAAACCTGAATGTGCGAGCCATCCACATCGGCATCACTCAAGATGCACACCTTGCCATAGCGCAAGCCGCTCATATCGGGCGTGTCGTTGGGGCCATGCGGGTCGACTCCGATGGCCACAGAGATATCGTGAATCTCTGTGTTGGCAAACAAGCGGTCGCGGTCCACTTCCCAGGTATTCAACACTTTTCCGCGCAAAGGAAGAATGGCTTGATTCTCTTTGTCGCGCCCCATCTTGGCGCTGCCGCCCGCGGAGTCTCCCTCGACCAAAAAGACTTCGTTGTAGGCTAAATCTTTGCTCTCGCAATCGGTGAGTTTTCCGGGCAAAACCGCAACGCCGGAGCTCTTGCGCTTTTCTACTTTTTGTCCCGCCCGTTGGCGGGTTTGTGCGGCTTTGATGGCCAGTTCGGCCAATTTTTTTCCATACTCCACGTGCGCATTGAGCCAAAGCTCCAAGGCAGGGCGCACAAAACTTGATACCAAACGAACCGCATCGCGCGAGTTCAAGCGTTCTTTGATCTGGCCTTGAAACTGGGGGTCTAAGACCTTGGCAGAAAGGACATAGTTGGCGCGGGCAAAAACGTCTTCGGGCATCAGCTTGACGCCTTTGGGCAGCAAAGAATGCAATTCAATAAAGCCTTTGACTGCGGTAAACAAACCGTCACGCAGTCCGCTTTCATGGGTACCACCGGCGCTGGTAGGAATCAAATTCACGTAACTTTCACGCACGGGTTGGCCGTCTTCCGTAAAAGCCACGCACCAGGACGCGCCCTCGCCGTCAGCAAAGTTTTCGCTTTGTGCATCAGCAAATCCTTCGCCGTCAAACAAAGGAATGACCGGTTCACCGCTGAGCGACTGCATCAGGTAGTCGCTCAAACCACCCTTGTAAAGCCATGTCTGGGTTTCTTTGGTCTTCTCTGTATAGAGCGTCACCGTCACGCCAGGCATCAAAACGGCTTTACTTCTGAGCAAATGGGCGAGCTCTGCCATAGGCAAAACTGATGTCTCAAAATATTTGCCGTCGGGCCAAACACGCACGGTGGTTCCTGATTTGCGGTCGCCCTCGCCCGTTTTTCGAATTTGTAAGGCCTGGGTGACATCGCCGCCTTGGAACACCAAATGGGCCACCGCACCTTCTCGGTAGGACGTCACTTCCAAACGCTTGGCTAGTGCATTGGTCACGCTTACACCCACCCCATGCAAACCGCCTGAGAAGCTGTAAGCGCCGCCCTTGCCTTTGTCAAACTTGCCGCCGGCGTGTAAGCGGGTAAACACCAGCTCAATCACAGGTGCCTTTTCTTCGGGGTGCATGCCAAAGGGAATGCCGCGGCCGTCGTCCTCGAGCGTGACAGATCCGTCCGTGTGCAAGACCACTTTGATTTTTTTGCCGTGCCCTGCCAAGGCTTCGTCTGCGGCGTTATCCAAGACTTCTTGAATCACGTGCAAAGGGTTGTCGGTTCGGGTGTACATGCCCGGACGCTGTTTGACAGGCTCGAGGCCTTTGAGCACACGGATAGACCCTTCCGAGTATTCGGGCAGGACGGCTTGGGCGGAAGAGGGTTTAACTGACATAAGGCGGAATTGTAGCCGTGGAGAAAAATTTAACTGTATGAAAAGACAGCCCCATGAAGCCATTGCGTGCTTGCAAGTCCTCAAAATTGGCTACATTAAGCCCATGCAAACTTCTACCACCCCCAACAAGTCGCTATCAGTGGCTCAGGTTTTAACCTGCAGCGCTTTGGTTTTGACGCTCTCCATGGGTATTCGCCACGGTTTTGGATTGTGGATGCAGCCCATGACCCAAGAAAATGGCTGGAGCCGTGAATCCTTTGCGTTTGCCATCGCGATTCAAAATATCGC
>CANJNX010000020.1 GCA_947475495.1 Comamonadaceae bacterium
GCCGATTACAAAGCCAAAGTCGACCCCGAAGGCCACTTCAACAAAGGCAAATTGCTGCGCAAGACGGGCAAGGTCAGTGCGAGCCTCGACGCCGACTTGACCAATGCCTACACGCCCTCGTTTGGTCTGATGGGGCACGAGTCGCTCATCATGCAACAAAGCGATATCGGAGCGATCGCCGATTCGGTCAAGGACTGCTTGCGCTGCGGGAAATGCAAGCCCGTGTGCGCAACGCATGTGCCCCGCGCCAATTTGCTCTACAGCCCGCGCAATAAAATTTTGGCAACGTCTTTGCTGGTCGAGGCGTTTTTATACGAAGAACAAACCCGCCGGGGAGTGTCCATCAAGCACTGGCAAGAGTTCGAAGACGTTGCCGACCACTGCACGGTGTGCCACAAATGCGAAAGCCCATGCCCTGTCAAGATCGACTTTGGCGATGTGACGATGCATATGCGCAACTTGCTGCGAAAAATGGGCAAAAAAACCTTCCGCCCAGGCAATGCGGCGGCCATGTTTTTCCTCAATGCCACCAACCCCGAGACCATTAAATTCATGCGTGGCGCTATGGTGGGTGTGGGATTCAAAGCCCAACGCTTGGCCAACGACTTGTTTCGGGTGCTCGCCAAAAAGCAAACTGCCAAGCCGCCGGCGACGGTGGGAACAGGGCCCATCAAGGCCCAAGTTATTCACTTCATTAACAAAAAAATGCCAGGCGGTTTGCCGAAAAAAACAGCCCGCGCTTTGCTCGATATTGAAGACGCAGACTATGTTCCTATCATTCGGGATCCCCAGGCCACCACCTCAGAAACCGAAGCCGTTTTTTATTTTCCGGGTTGCGGCTCCGAGCGGCTGTTTAGCCAAGTTGGTTTAGCCACCCAAAGCATGTTGTGGCATGCTGGGGTTCAAACGGTTTTACCCCCGGGCTACTTGTGTTGCGGCTACCCCCAGCGCGGCTCGGGCCAAGCCGATAAAGCAGAAAAAATCATCACTGACAACCGGGTTTTGTTTCACCGGGTTGCCAACACGCTCAATTACTTGGACATTAAAACAGTCGTGGTCAGCTGCGGTACCTGCTACGACCAATTACAGGGTTACGAATTCGACAAAATTTTCCCGGGCTGCCGCATCGTGGATATCCATGAATACTTGCTGGAAAAAGGAATCACCTTGGTTCCTGATGGCGGTGCGGGAGAGGGCTACCTTTACCACGACCCCTGCCACAGCCCGATGAAGCTTCAAGACCCGATGAAGACCGTTAAAGCCTTGGTCGGTGACGCGGTGCTTAAAAACGACCGATGCTGCGGAGAGTCTGGAACGCTGGGCGTCACCCGACCCGATATTTCGACCCAAATCCGTTTCCGCAAGGAAGAAGAGTTGCGCAAGGGCGAGGCGGACTTGGCTGTTTTGACGGCCGCCCCAGGAAGTACCCCGCCCACAGTGACCAAAATTCTGACCAGTTGCCCGAGCTGCTTGCAAGGCCTGAGCCGCTATGGCAATGACTTGAATAACGGTTTGTTAGAGGCCGACTACATCGTGGTTGAAATGGCCAAAAAAATACTCGGGCCGGCGTGGTTGGAAGACTACGTGCTAAAGGCCAATGCGGGTGGGATTGAGCGGGTCTTGGTCTAGCAGGTTACAGTCAAGCCCAGCCCATCTGCGGCGCTGCATTTTTGAGGACGAGAAGGTAAAAAAATCCTATGGCCGGTTTACAAAAAAATTCACCCACCCCGCAAGCCCTGACCGTGCACAGCCAATCGCGCGTGCTTGAGATCAGCTTTTCTGACGGCGCTGCGTTTCGTATCCCGTTTGAATTGATGCGTATTTACTCACCTTCTGCGGAAGTGCAAGGGCACGGCCCAGGCCAAGAAGTATTGCAAACAGGAAAACGATTGGTGGAGATCGCAGGGCTTGAGCCCGTTGGGAATTACGCGGTCCAACCGGCCTTTTCCGACGGCCACGACACCGGCATTTTTTCTTGGGACTATTTGTATTTCCTAGGTTCACAGCAGGACGCGCTCTGGAAAGAGTATGCGCAGCGCTTAAGCACTGCAGGACGCGACCGCGACGCACCCATGCCCCTTCCTGAGGCCTCCGGCTGCGCCAGCCATTAAGGAGCACCATGAGCACCACCCATTTCGGATTCCAATCGGTTGATGAAACCGAGAAGGCGCGCCATGTTCGAAGCGTTTTTGATTCGGTCGCCCCCAAGTACGACTTAATGAATGATTTGATGTCTGCAGGTCTGCACCGCGTGTGGAAGGCCTATACCGTGGCCGTCGCCAACCTCCAGATAGGCGACAAAGCCTTGGACATTGCCGGTGGCACCGGGGACTTGGCGCTGGCTTTTTCCAAAAAAGTCGGAAAAACAGGCCAGGTGGTTCACACCGATATCAACGAAGCCATGCTCAGCACGGGCCGCAACCGGCTGCTCGACCTTGGGAAAGTGCTTCCCACTGTCGTTTGTGATGCGGAAAAATTACCGTTCCCTAGCGACTACTTTGATGTGGTCAGCGTGGCTTTTGGCTTGCGCAATATGACGCACAAAGACATCGCTTTGGCGGAAATGAACCGGGTGCTCAAGCCCGGTGGCAAATTGTTGGTACTGGAATTTTCCAAAGTGGCGCCGCCCTTGGAAAAAATGTACGACTGGTATTCCTTCAAGGTGTTGCCCAAACTCGGTCAATGGGTGGCCGGCGACGATGCCAGTTACCGCTATCTGGCAGAGTCGATTCGCATGCATCCGAGCCAAGAAGCGCTAAAAGCCATGATGATCAAAGGTGGATTTGGGCATGTGGATTACCATAACCTCACCGCAGGCGTTGCGGCATTACATGTTGGAATCAAGTGCTGATGGCGGAAAAAGGCTTGTGAATTTACTCACTGGCCGCATCTGCAAACTTGTATTGAAATGAACTTTGGAAATAAGACTATGAAACTGTGGACCTTGGCTTTATCCCTCGTAATGGTGCTTTTTAGTGTGCAAGCCGATGCAGCGCGCATGGGCGGTGGCCGCTCGTTTGGCAAGCAGTCCGGAAACGTGACGCAGCGCCAAGCCGCGCCTGCAACACCTGCGCAAGGTGCCAATGCCACCAACAAACCCGCCACTGCGCCTGCAGCGGCTGCTCCTAATCGCCCATGGGGCGCGATGTTGGGTGGTCTTGCCGCCGGACTGGGATTGGCTTGGTTGGCCCACTCCTTGGGCATGGGCGAAGGCATGGGGCAGTTCTTGATGTACGCGTTGTTGGCGATGGCCGCTTTCATGGCGATTCGCTTCTTCATGCGTTCACGCCGCCCTGCGGATTCTTCCCAAGGCCCATTTGCATTTCAAGGTGCAGGCAATGTTCCTGTGTCGCATTCACAAACCTACCGCCCTGAAAATGTCGGCAATGACGCGTCTGCGCGGCCGTGGGAGCAACAAGCCACTGCTTTTGACAGTTCTGCAGCAAGTGCTGGCTCCTCAGGTTCCATGATCGGATCTGCGCTCTCAGGTTCGCAGGCCTGGGGTGTTCCCACAGGATTTGATACAGAAGGTTTCCTCAAAGCGGCCAAAGCCAACTTTATTACCTTGCAGGCGGCGTGGGATAAATCAGACGTGAGTAGTTTGCGTTCCATGATGACAGACACCATGCTGATTGAAATCAAAAGCCAACTCAGCGAGCGTGAGGCCCATGCCGGCATGGCGGTTAACCATACCGAAGTTGTCATGATCGAAGCCCATCTCTTGGGTATTGAAGAAACGGCGGATGAATACCTCGCCAGTGTGGAATTTTCTGGAATGATTCGTGAAGACGCCTCTGCCGGTCCGAGCCCCTTCCGAGAAGTGTGGAACATGACCAAACCCAAAACAGGCGGAGGCTGGTTGGTCGCAGGCGTTCAGGCTTTGCAATAGCAGCCAAGTGGTTTAGCAGCGAAGTGGGGTTGCATTGCCCCATATCGGGAATAATGGGGATTATGGCAACACAGTCCCCTTTTTCTATGCTGGAATCGTTTTTCAAGGAAGGCGCAGCGCGCTTGACTCCGCCACCCTGGGCGGTTGAAGAGTCGCACCGGCGTCTCGTTTTGTTGCTCAACCATATCTTGATGCAAGAGCCCCAAGCCAGAGCGCGTTTGGTGCGCCACAAAGGCCGCAAACTCTTAGCGCAGTGGCAACACTTCAGCTTCAAAGTGGTGGTGACCCCCGCGGGTTTGTTGGATCTGGCTCCAAGCGACGTAGCCGTCGATTTAACTTTGACTCTTTCAGAGTCGTCGCCTTGGTCCCTGGCCCAAGGCTTATTCAAAGGCGAAAAACCCGCTGTGCGCATCGAGGGTGATGTGCAATTGGCTGCAGAAGTGAATTGGTTGGCCGACCATGTGCGTTGGGACATCGAAGAAGATATTTCACGCATCGTGGGCGATGCACCAGCGCACATGATGGTGCAAACATGCCGCAACATGCTTTCTGCTTTAAAGACTTTTGTCATGCAAAAAAGGCCATCCACAGGCCACGATAAACCGACAGAAAGCGCTGCATGACTCGCATGTTCAGGGGCGTTTTTATTGTCTGGGTTTTGCTGCGCCATGGGCTCGATGTCTTGCTGCTCGAAAGCGTCAACCACACCGGACTGCGCCTCTTATCCAAGTTGGTATCGTTGGGGCGCACCTTAAAAGCACCGCGTGGCCAACGCATCCGTGAAGCGCTTGAACAATTGGGGCCTATTTTTGTGAAGTTGGGCCAAGTGCTCTCCACGCGACGCGATCTGCTGCCCTTGGACATCGCTGACGAGTTGGCCAAACTGCAAGACCGGGTGCCACCTTTTTCATCTGATATTGCGGTGGCTGCGGTGGAGCGGGCACTGGGCAAACCCCTTGACCAGATTTTTGTGTCCTTTGACCGAACCCCCATCGCCAGCGCGTCGATTGCCCAAGTGCACTTTGCAGTACTGCGCGACCGCAACGGCTTGCTGCGTGAGGTCGCCGTCAAGGTGCTGCGCCCTGAAATGCTGTCGGCCATTGACAAAGATGTCAGCCTGATGCGTTGGATGGCCCGTTGGTTGGAGCGACTCTCGGCCGATGGCAGACGGCTGAAACCGCGCGAAGTTGTTGCCGAATTTGACAAGTATTTGCATGACGAGTTGGACCTGGTGCGCGAAGCTTCAAGCGCGGCCCAACTGCGCCGCAATATGGAAGGTTTGAACTTGGTGCTTATCCCTGAGATGCTATGGGACTACTGCACAACCAATGTGCTGGTGATGGAGCGCATGAATGGCGTACCGATCAGCCAAGTAGACCGTTTGCGCGCCGCTGGGGTGGATATTTCAAAGCTGGCCCGCGATGGGGTGACCTTGTTTTTCACCCAGGTGTTTCGAGACGGCTTTTTCCATGCGGATATGCACCCGGGCAATATCCAAGTGAGTCTGGATCCCCAAACATTTGGGCGGTATATCTCTTTGGATTTTGGAATTGTGGGCACCTTGACTGCGGTGGATAAAGAGTATTTGGCCCAAAACTTCGTTGCTTTTTTTCGCAGAGATTACAAACGGGTTGCTGAATTGCACATTGAATCCGGATGGGTGCCGCCCGCCACCCGGGTGGATGAACTCGAAGCCGCTGTGCGCGCTGTCTGTGAGCCGTATTTCGATCGCCCCTTGAAAGAAATTTCGCTGGGGCTGGTATTGCTTCGTTTGTTTCAAACTTCGCGGCGTTTCCAAGTGGAAATTCAGCCGCAGTTGGTTTTATTGCAAAAAACGCTTCTCAACGTCGAAGGGCTTGGCCGCCAATTGGACCCCGAGCTTGACCTCTGGGCAACTGCCAAGCCCTTTTTAGAACAATGGATGCTCAAACAAGTGGGGCCCCAGCGGCTGTGGTCGGAGCTCAAAGCCCAAGCCCCGCGCTACGCCAAACTCCTGCCAGAGTTGCCCCTGCTTTTGCATGCGTATTTGAAGGGCGGCGGGTCGAATGCGCAGACCCAGGACCTGTTGGCCAAGCTGTTGGCCGAGCAGCAAAAAACCAACCGGGTGCTACGCGCTGTGATTTACACGGTTATCGGTTTTGCGATTGGGGTACTCGTGACGCAGTTGCTAATGCCCGCGCATTACTTCTAGTTTGGGGCGGCAACTTATAATCGCAGGCTTTGCCATCTGACCCTTAGGGATTCTTTAGTCATGCCTATATACGCCTACAAATGTGAGTCCTGCGGATTCGCCAAAGACGTGTTGCAGAAAATCTCCGACCCCCACCTCTCGGACTGCCCCCAATGCGGGAAAGCGTCGTTTCAAAAGCAAGTCACTGCGGCGGGTTTTCAACTCAAGGGTTCGGGTTGGTACGTGACTGATTTTCGCGGGGGAGACGCTGCCAAGGCGCCCGCTGCGGGCGCTGAATCCAGCGCCTCAGCCCCTTCGTCGGACGCGCCGCCTGCGAGCGCGGGTTCTACTGAGTCAAGCGCGAGCGCTTCAGCAAGTGTTACTCCAAGTACTTCTCCAAGTGCCTCGGCTGCTGCTCCTGCACCTGCTTCGACGCCCGTGAGCACGCCTTCGGCGAGCACCCCGGCTAGCCCCTAGTATTGCCACCACCTATTGCAAAGACTGGACTTACCGTGCCTATCAAAAAATACCTGCTTACCGGCCTCATGGTGTGGTTGCCTTTGGCCATCACGATCTGGGTTTTGCTGTGGTTGGTAGGAATTTTGGATGGCCTCTTTGGCAGCCTGTTGTCGGCTTTGTCAGCCGTGAGCTCGGACGCCGCTGGCGTATCGATTGCGCGTTTGCAGCATATTCCGGGTCTGGGCGTGGTCTTGGTTTTGGGCTTTATGTTGCTGACGGGTGCTTTGGTCTCTAACGTTGCGGGGCGCTGGTGGCTCAAGCAATGGGACCGGATGTTTACCAACATTCCATTTGTCCGGTCAATCTACAACGGCGTTAAAAAAGTCTCTGACACCTTGTTCTCGAGCAACGGCAATGCCTTTCGTACCGCCTTGTTGGTGCAATTTCCTTACCCTGGTGCTTGGACCATCGCATTTCAAACCGGTGTTCCCAGCGGTGAAGTGGCCGATCACCTCCCGGGTGCGTTGGTCAGTGTGTATGTACCCACCACCCCCAACCCCACGGGTGGCTATTTCCTGATGCTGCCTCGCTCTGAAGTGATCGAACTTGATATGAGCGTGGATGAAGCCCTTACTTATGTGATTTCCATGGGATCTGTGCCGCCTTCGGCGCATCCTCAGGCCGCCAGTGCGGCTCCTGTGAAGTCAATTCCTACCCCTTAACTGTTGGCCCGCCAGGGCACATGAAAGAGCAAGCTATGGCAATGCGCACCCACTACTGCGGTCTTGTGACCGAAGCCCTCATGGGCCAAACCGTCTCCTTGTGCGGTTGGGTCAACCGCAGGCGCGACCATGGCGGCGTCATTTTTGTGGATGTGCGTGACCGCGAAGGCTATGTCCAAGTGGTTTGCGACCCCGACCGTGCGGATATGTTCAAGGCTGCAGAAGGCTTGCGCAACGAGTTTTGTGTGCAGATCAAAGGTTTGGTTCGCGCCCGCCCAGAAGGCACCGTCAATGAGGGTCTCAAAAGCGGCAAGATTGAGATCTTGTGCCATGAACTCATTGTGCTCAACCCGTCAGTCACCCCCCCGTTTCAGATTGATGAAGAAAACCTGTCGGAGACTACGCGCCTGACTCACCGCGTTTTAGACTTGCGCCGCCCCTACATGCAAAACAACCTGATGCTGCGCTACCGCGTATCGATGGAAGTGCGCAAGTTTTTAGACGCCAGCGGGTTTGTGGACATTGAAACCCCGATGCTGACCAAAAGCACCCCCGAAGGTGCGCGTGATTACTTGGTGCCTAGCCGCGTGCACGACGGGCAGTTTTTTGCTTTACCCCAGTCACCCCAGTTGTTCAAACAACTGTTGATGGTGGCCGGCTTTGACCGCTACTACCAAATCACCAAGTGCTTCCGAGACGAAGACTTGCGTGCTGACCGTCAACCTGAATTCACCCAGATCGATATCGAAACGTCTTTTCTAGGCGAAGAAGAAATTCGCGATATGTTCCAAGGGATGATCACGACGGTGTTTAAAAACACCATTGGGGTGGACTTGGGCGAGTTCCCCGTCATGACTTATTTTGATGCAATGCATTTGTATGGCTCAGACAAGCCGGAACTGCGCGTGAAGTTGGAATTCACCGAAGTGACGGACGTTATGGCTGATGTGGATTTCAAAGTGTTTTCTGGCGCGGCCACCATGAAAGGGGGCCGGGTTGTGGCTTTGCGTATCCCCCACGGCTCGGACGAAGGCGCAGGAATCAGCCGGGGTGAGATTGATGCTTACACCGAGTTTGTCAAAATTTACGGAGCCAAAGGCTTGGCCTATATCCGCGTCAATGACCTCTCGAAAGGCCGCGATGGCTTGCAGTCACCGATTGTGAAAAACATCCACGACAAAGCTTTAAACGCAGTGCTTGAGCGCAGTGGGGCGCAAAACGGTGATTTGATTTTCTTTGGTGCTGACAAAGCCAAAATCGTCAACGACGCCATAGGCGCATTGCGCATCAAAATTGGCCACAGCGAATTCGGTAAAAAGAACGGCCTGTTTGAAACCGGTTGGCGTCCTATGTGGGTGGTCGACTTCCCCATGTTTGAGTTTGACGAGGAAGCCCAGCGCTACACCGCAACCCACCACCCCTTTACCGCGCCCAAAGACGGCCACGAGGACTGGATGGTCACCGCGCCCGAGAAGTGCATCTCTAAAGGCTACGACATGGTCTTGAACGGTTGGGAAATGGGTGGCGGCTCGGTGCGTATCCACCGCGCCGACGTGCAAC
>CANJNX010000021.1 GCA_947475495.1 Comamonadaceae bacterium
GTGGGCGAGGCATGCGCGTGGTCCACACTGAAGCAGCACTTATTAATGCGGTCTCAATGACTAAGGCCGAAGCTGGCGCAGCTTTTGGTAATCCAGCTGTTTACATGGAGAAGTTTCTCCAAAACCCCCGCCATATTGAAATCCAAATTTTGGCCGACAAACATAAAAACGCGGTGTACTTGGGTGAGAGGGATTGCTCAATGCAGCGCCGCCATCAAAAAATTCTAGAAGAGGCTCCAGCTCCGGGAATCAGTCGAAAACTCATTGAGCGCATTGGGGAGCGATGTGTCGCTGCCTGTAAAAAAATCAATTATCGAGGTGCCGGTACTTTTGAATTCCTGTACGAAGACGGAGAGTTTTATTTCATCGAGATGAACACCCGCGTGCAAGTGGAGCACCCAATTACTGAAATGGTGACTGGGATTGATATTGTCAAAACCCAAATCATGGTTGCTGCGGGTGAAAAGCTGCCGTTTACACAAAGGCAAATCACGGTCCACGGCCATGCCATTGAGTGCCGCATCAACGCCGAAGATCCTTATAAATTCACTCCCTCTCCAGGACGCGTGACAACCTGGCATGCGCCAGGCGGCCCAGGGGTGCGGGTCGATTCGCATATCTATACGAATTATTTTGTTCCTCCTAATTACGACTCCATGATTGGCAAGCTCATTGTTCACGGCGATACCCGCGAACAGGCCATGGCCAGGATGCGCACCGCTTTATTAGAAACGGCGGTTGAGGGCATTAATACCAATATTCCCCTGCATCGGGAATTGATGGTGGACGCTAAATTCATGGCTGGCGGCACTAATATTCACTATTTAGAGCACTGGCTCGAACAGCACAAACGCTAACAAGCTCATGTTTGAATTGCGTTTTATGTGCCCTGAGGCGCTGGTAGAGACACTCAGTGAAGCCTTGGATGCGCTAGACGCACTTAGCGTAAGCATTGAAGATGCCGATGCGCAGACCGACGCGGAGCAAGCGCTGTTTGGTGAGCCGGGATTGCCTGCTCCCAAGGAAGGCTGGCAGCGATCCCGAGTGATCGCTCTGTTTGCTGACGAGGCCCTGGCCATAGAAGCAAAGCGGCTTTTGAAGGCGCAAGATTTTTTTGATGGTTGTGACGTTTTAGGATTAGCCCCAGTTGCCGAGCAAGACTGGGTGAGACTCACGCAATCGCAATTTGCGCCAGTTGATATCACTCCTGATTTTTGGATTGTTCCTACTTGGCATGAGCCTCCAGTTGGCGCACGCTACATCATCCGATTGGATCCCGGACTGGCATTTGGAACGGGTACCCATCCCACAACCCGCATGTGCCTGCGCTGGATTGCACATCATCCTGTCAATTGCCGCGTCCTTGATTACGGTTGTGGCTCTGGAATACTGGCCATTGGAGCCGCAAAATTTGGATCGCCCGCTGTGGTTGCGGTTGATATTGACTTGGCCGCGGTTCAATCAGCACAACTTAATGCGCAAGCCAATGCTGTCACTTTGGATGTGGGTTTGCCCGAGCGGGCAAAGGGGCTGTTTGGCGTAGTGTTGGCCAATATTTTGGCGACACCTCTCAAGGTTTTGGCGCCTTTACTGTGTTCACATGTGGAACCCGGAGGACAGTTAATTTTGGCTGGAATTCTCGAGCGACAAACCCAAGAATTGATAGAAGCTTACGCGCCCTATTGCACCTTGCAAGTGGCAGATACCCAAGAAGGTTGGGTACTCATGACCGCGCGTATTTAAAAAAAGCCCAGCACCTTTGCAGGCGCCAGGCTTTTGGTAGCCTATCGCAGAAACGATTAAGGCTTGGCTGCGCTTGGAAAAGGCCAAGCAGCCTGCGGGTTCAGTGTAGTCTGAGCGGCAGGGGCAGCATGTGCTTTCGCAGCTTTCTTAGCAGCGGGCTTTTTCGCAGCTTTCTTAGGGGCAGCTTTTTTGGCAGCAGGCTTCTTAGCAGCAGCTTTTTTGGCCGCTGGCTTTTTAGCCGCTACTTTTTTAGCTGCTGGCTTTTTAGCCGCTGGGCGTTTAGCTGCTGCTTTTTTAGCCGCTGGGCGTTTAGCCGCTACTTTTTTAGCAGCTGGCTTTTTAGCCGCTACTTTTTTAGCAGCTGGCTTTTTAGCCGCTACTTTTTTAGCAGCTGGCTTTTTAGCCGCTACTTTCTTCGCTGGTGCAGCCTTCTTAGCGGCTGATTTTTTCGCAGTTGCCATAATTTTCTCCTTGATCAATTAACAAAGAGCACTTCTTGCATGTTGGTTAGCAAAAAGCGATTCATGGTGTTGGGCAAAGTCCCAGCAGCATGAACTTGGTGACACAAACCGGCCAAGGCGATAGACGCTTTGTCGTTTTGTGAAATTTTGAAATGTCTTACCCAATGCATTAGTCCCAAGACAGTGCCCCACCGGATTGGTATTCAATCACGCGGGTTTCGAAGAAGTTGCGTTCCTTCTTCAAGTCAATCATTTCGCTCATCCATGGGAAAGGATTTTCTTCATGGGGAAACAATGCTTCAAGGCCAATTTGTGTTGCCCGACGGTTGGCGATGTAGCGTAAATAGCCTTTGAACATCGATGCGTTCATGCCCAACACACCACGTGGCATGGTGTCTTCTGCGTAACGGTATTCAAGTTCAACAGCTTGTTCAAACAAATCTTTAATCTCGGCTTTGAACTCTGCAGTCCAGAGATGTGGATTCTCAAGCTTGAGTTGATTGATTAAATCGATACCAAAATTGCAGTGCATCGACTCATCCCGCAAGATGTACTGGTACTGCTCAGCCGCACCGGTCATTTTGTTTTGGCGTCCCAAGGCAAGAATTTGGGTAAATCCAACGTAGAAAAACAGGCCTTCCATCAGGCACGCAAAAACAATCAAGGACTTCAAAAGCGTTTGATCGGTTTCTGGGGTTCCGGTATGAAAGTGCGGATCCATGATGGCAGAAATAAAGGGAATCAAAAACTCGTCTTTATCGCGGATGGATTTCACTTCGTTGTAAGCACTGAAGATCTCGCCTTCGTCCAAGCCGAGGGATTCCACAATGTACTGATAGGCGTGCGTGTGAATAGCTTCTTCAAAGGCTTGGCGCAGCAAAAACTGCCGGCATTCTGGGGCAGTGATGTGACGGTAAGTACCCAGGACGATGTTGTTGGCAGCAAGAGAGTCAGCGGTCACAAAAAAACCGAGGTTGCGTTTGACAATGCGGCGCTCATCTTCAGTCAATCCATTGGGGTCTTTCCACAAGGCGATGTCACGCGTCATGTTGACTTCTTGTGGCATCCAATGGTTGGCACACGTTGCCAAGTATTTTTCCCATGCCCATTTGTATTTGAATGGGACGAGTTGGTTCACATCTGTTTTGCCGTTGATGATGCGCTTGTCTGAAGCGCGAACTCGGCGATGCGCTGTTTCTGAGGGTGTAATAACTTCGGGAGCTGGCGCGAGAGAGCCCATGGATTGGGTGGGAAGAGGTAACGTATCTTTCAGAGATTGCAATGCCTCTGCGCTGCGTGGCGCAAAATTTGTCGGAGAGGCAGGCTTAATTTGTTCGTCCCAAGTCAGCATAAAGTTTTCCAGTGGTTAGATTATGCGATCAGTGCATGAAATTGCAAAGCAATCCTGCACTTCTCACTTTAATTGTGTTGCGTGTATGCACTATTTTGAAATCAAAATCAGCTTAGAAATTACTGACACGACTCACACGTTGGGTCATCAACACCACAAAATTTAATATCGGTGGCTGCATTACTGCTGAGTTCTATCTGTTGTTGTGCAGCTGCTGCTGCCGCTTCAAGCAGTGAAGGCGCGCTGGCAGATGCGGCCGTGGCCGTGCTCGATGCAACTGAGTTCATGCGACCCGAACTGATGGTTGATTTTTCAGCATGGGTCGCCGACATCGTGCGCAAGTAGTACGTTGTTTTGAGACCACGTACCCACGCCAATTTGTAGGTGTCATCGAGTTTCTTGCCAGATGCCCCTGCCATGTAAATATTGAGTGACTGCGCTTGGTCAATCCATTTTTGACGGCGTGCTGCAGCTTCAACTAGCCAGCGCGTCTCGACTTCAAAAGCTGTCGCGTAAAGCTGTTTGATTTCGTTGGGTACGCGGTCCATAGGGCTCAGTGATCCATCAAAGTGTTTCAAGTCCATCACCATGACGTCGTCCCACAAACCAATGCGCTTGAGATCGCGCACGAGGTAGCTGTTAACGACGGTAAATTCTCCAGAGAGGTTGGACTTCACCGACAAGTTGCCAAAGCACGGTTCAATAGATGCATCGACGCCGATGATGTTGGAGATGGTCGCAGTCGGTGCAATGGCAACGCAGTTGGAGTTGCGCATCCCGTCCTTGGCAATCTTTTTACGCAAGGCATCCCAGTCCATGGTCGACGAGCGGTCCACTTCGACGTAGCCGCCGCGGGCTTTTGCGAGTAAGTCCAGGGTGTCAAAAGGCAAGATGCCTTGGTCCCACAGCGAGCCTTTGAAGCTCGAGTAGGTGCCACGCTCACGTGCGAGTTCGGTAGAGGCCCAGTACGCGTAGTAGCTGATGGCTTCCATGGAGGTGTCTGCAAAATTGACAGCCGCTTCGCTGGCGTAAGGAATTCGCAATTCGTACAAACTGTCTTGAAAAGCCATGATGCCCATGCCGACAGGACGGTGGCGCATATTGGAGTCACGGGCTTTTTTCACTGCGTAGTAATTGATGTCAATGACGTTATCGAGCATACGCATTGCCGTAGTGATGGTGCGTTTGAGCTTCTCGTGGTCGAGATCTCCATTTTTCAAGTGCTGCAATAAGTTAACTGAGCCAAGGTTACACACGGCTGTTTCTGTGTCTGAGGTGTTGAGCGTAATTTCAGTGCACAAATTGGAGGAGTGAACCACGCCAGCGTGTTGCTGCGGGGAGCGCACATTGCAGGCATCTTTGAAGGTGATCCAAGGGTGACCGGTTTCAAAGAGCATGGTCAGCATCTTGCGCCACAAGTCAGCCGCTTCCAAAGTGCGTGCAGGCTTGATCTCGCCGCGGGCAGCTTGCTCTTCATATGCGACATAGGCTTTTTCAAAATCCGCACCGAATTTGTCATGCAAGTCAGGCACATTGGATGGAGAGAATAAAGTCCACTGTCCTTTTTCCATCACGCGGCGCATAAACAAGTCAGGAATCCAGTTGGCGGTATTCATGTCATGGGTGCGGCGGCGATCATCGCCTGTGTTTTTGCGCAACTCGAGAAACTCTTCAATATCAAGGTGCCAAGTCTCCAAGTAGGTGCAGACAGCCCCTTTGCGTTTACCGCCTTGGTTCACTGCGACCGCTGTATCGTTCACGACCTTCAGGAAAGGTACAACACCTTGTGATTCACCGTTGGTTCCTTTGATGCGAGAGCCGAGCGCACGTACACGGGTCCAGTCATTGCCTAAGCCACCTGCATATTTAGAGAGCAAGGCGTTTTCTTTGATTGACTCGTAAATGCCATCAAGATCATCAGGCACTGTTGTCAGGTAGCAAGACGACAACTGCGAGCGCAAGGTGCCACTGTTAAACAAAGTAGGTGTGCTTGACATAAAGTCAAAAGACGACAGCACTTCATAGAACTCAATGGCTCTGGCTTCGCGGTCCGCTTCATTCAATGACAATCCCATTGCGACGCGCATGAAAAAGGCCTGTGGAAGTTCGATTCGTGTTTTGCCTTCGTGTAGGAAGTAGCGGTCATAGAGGGTTTGTAAGCCCAAATAATCAAATTGCAGATCTCGCTCTGCCTTCAATGCGCCTCCCAAGCGCTTTAAATCAAACTGGAGGAGCTTTTCATCGAGCAGCTCACAGTCCACCCCTTTTTTGATGAATCCTGGAAAGTAATCCGCATAGGCTTGGGGCATGTCGGCAGTGGCTACGTCGCGCCCAAGCACCTCGCGCGAAATAGTGTGAAAAAGCAGCCGCGCCGTGGCGTAGGTGTAGTCGGGGTCTTTCTCAATCAAAGTCCGCGCGGCCAAGATGGATGCTTTATAAACTTCATCCACTGGAACGCCGTCATAGAGATTGCGCATGGTTTCAGAAATGATGGGGTCGGCCTTCACGTCTGCACCTAAGCCAGAGCATGCAGTCTGAATGCGTTCGGTCAGTGCTTGCATATCCAACGCGACACGTTGACCGCGGTCTAGGACGTGCAATACAGGCACGGCCGGCGCGACTTGAGCGACTTGTTTGGCGCGTTCTTGGGTGCGACGTTCGCGGTAGAGCACGTAGGCGCGGGCAACTTCATGGTTTCCGCTGCGCATCAAGCCTAGTTCCACTTGGTCTTGTACATCTTCAATGTGAAAAGTCCCACCACTGGGGCGCGAGCGCACCAGTGCGCGAATGACTTGCTGTGTGAGCGAGTCCACCGTCTCGCGAATACTTGCCGATGCAGCGCCTTGGGTTCCGTGAACAGCCAACGAGGCTTTCATGATGGCAATGGCAATCTTGTTGGGTTCAAAAGGAACCACTGCACCGTTGCGGCGAATGATTTGGTAATTGGCCAAGGGACTGGTAGACGCCGCCTCAGAAAAAGGAATCTCTGTAGGAATCGCGATGGCGGAGGGTGTGGAAATGGGCGATACAGATTGCATGATGTCCTTTTGCTGTCAATATTTTTATGAAATGCGGAGCCACTGTGAAGCGAAAAAGACCTGCAATTGTCCAATTCGATCTCACCAAGCACACACTATATCTAGTGTGTGGACAGTACGCAAGCCACTACCGGTAGTGTACAGCCATGAAAAGTGACTCCCTTGGGGTTGATCCCGATGGCGCATACAGAAAGGCGGTGGATGGAGCCCTATCTTTACGCACAGTGAAGTACCGAAGACAGTCTTTTTAATGCACCGAACGGCATTTACTTCGGAAGCCTAAGTAGCACAATGCCATGTCGGTTTTCCGTTATTTTTCTTGCACTTAAAAAATTGCAAAAAAAATCAATTTTGTAACAAATTTATTTTGTGTGAGGAGGCAAAAAGTTCTGTAGCAAAGGATTCAAAGCGCTTCGCAACATGGCCCAATCAAAACCGGGGCCCGGGTCCAGCTTTCTTCCTGCGGCCACATGTTCATGTCCGGCGATGTGCGCAATAGGGTAGTGCTGCCCGATTTGGGACGCGAGGTCTGCCAGCGCAATGTACTGTGCGGCTTCAAATGGGTCGCCTTCTAAACCTTCGAGTTCAATACCGATGGAGTCATCATTGCAGTTGTCGCGCCCCCGGTAATTGGATACCCCCGCATGCCAAGCTCGTTCGTCACAACTGACAAATTGCCAAAGTTTGCCTTGGCGAGTGATAAAAAAATGGGCTGATACTTCGATTGCGCGAATGGTTTGAAAGTAGGGGTGGGCATCCCAATCGAGCTGGTTGGTAAAAAGCGCCTGCACCTGAGAGCCACCGTACACGCCCGGTGGCAGGCTAATGGAATGTACGACGATTAAATCAATACATGCTTTCGGGGGACGCGGGCCGAAATTGGGGGAGGGGCAAGACTGAGCCAAAGCGTACCAACCTTGGCGCCAGGTCGCACTAGCCAAAGGGCCCGAATCAGTGCTCATGCCTTTGCCGGTGCGCAGCGCTACAGTAAAGCCCCTCTTTGCCTTGAACGGCATCTTGTAAGGCGAGATGCACACCGCAGTCTAAGCACGGCACCATGTCAATGGGCAAGGCATTGCGTCGTTTGGCCGAGGCATGGGTGGATTTATTTCCTCGGTGGGTGCGCCATTGCCAAATAATCAACAGCGCCAAAAGAAAAAGCAATAAATACTTCATGCGGATCGTCCAAGGACGACCTCGGTCACAAACCGAGACCCTATATAGGCTAAGAGTAAAAAAGTAGACCCGGTATAAAGCAAAGTAAGCGCTCGCTTACCACGCCATCCGAAATATGAGCGCCCAACGAGCAACACAGTGAATGTGAACCAAGACAAAACAGAGAACACGGTTTTATGGTCCCAGCGCCAAGCGCTGGCCTGGCCGTACAAGACGTCACCAAAGAGGTAGCCGCCCAAGAGGGTGGCGCTTAACAAAAAATACCCTGCTGTGACAAAGTGGTAGGTGAGTCGCTCAAGCGTTAACAAGGGCAGGCCGCTGTGGGTGTCGGCAGCCAAACGCATGCGCACTTCTGCACGGGCCATGAACCAGGCATGAACTACAGCCACTCCAAAAAGTCCGTAGCAGGCAATACCCATGGCCAAGTGCCACGGTAACCAGGCGGATGCGGTACTTGCCATCGTTGCGCCAGGAAATAACAGGGCTAATACAACTGCAGCGGTAGCCAAGGCGCTTAAGGCCCATCGGGTGGGGAGTTGGGGGTAAACATAGCTCTCTACAGCGTAGATCGCGGCGATCAACCAAGCCGTGACGGAGATCGCTGGTGCAAAACCAAAACGCAAGGGTTCGGTTAACAAGCCAATGGAGAGTGCACCTGCGTGGGCCAACCAGGCAATTCCTACCCACCAGCGTGCGGTTGTGCTACCAATGTGCGAGGCGCGCAGCGCAGGCCACGCGTACGCTAGTGCGGCTAAAAGCGTAAAACCCAGGCTCACGGGGGATGCACTTGGTAAAATCATTTCAGTAGTTTAGCCTTTTGCAACTGCCCGCGTTTGCGGGTCTTCATTCAAAGCCCAAGACCGTGGGCTTTGCACCACTGGACATTTATGGCCTCCGCCCTCACTGA
>CANJNX010000022.1 GCA_947475495.1 Comamonadaceae bacterium
ATGATTTGCGAATGATCTCGGCTTTGACCGGTGCATCGTCGTCGTGAACGATGTCATCGGCACGCAGCAGCACATCGCATTCCCCCAAAGCAAACGTGCTGGGCAGTGGGCATTCGGCCACGTCGACCAAGTCACCCATGGGGGTGTGCACCACCACTTGCTTGTTTTTCTCACTCAGTGTGGCATGTGTAAAAACACCATGGCCAATGAACTCGGCCACAAAGCGCGTGGCAGGTCGGTGGTAGAGCGTGTAGGCATCGTCCCACTGGTGCAAACGTCCGTCAGACATGACGCCAATCACATCACCAATGGCAAAAGCTTCCATTTGGTCGTGCGTGACAAACAAGGCGGTAGTTTGTGCTTCTTTCAAAATGCCGCGCACTTCCAAAGCCAAGCGCTCGCGCAGTTCCACATCCAAGTTAGAAAACGGCTCGTCGAGCAGCAAGAGCTGCGGCTTGGGCGCCAAGGCGCGGGCCAAGGCCACCCGCTGCTGTTGGCCACCGGACAAGGCATGGGGAAAACGCTGTGCGCTGGAGCTCAAGCCAACCAAAGCCAAGACCTCGCGCACACGCGCTTCGCGCTCGGAGCGTGGCAGCTTGTGCAAACCAAAGCCCACGTTGTCGTGCACGCTCAAATGGGGAAAGAGGGCGTAGTCTTGGAACACCATGCCAATGCGGCGCGCTTCGGGTGCCACATGCACGGAGGAATTGCTCACCACGGATTGGGCCAAACGAATGTCACCGGCACTGGCACGCTCCAGACCGGCCACCGCGCGTAACAGCGTCGTTTTACCGCAGCCCGAAGGGCCAATGAGCACGCCCATTTCGCCGGCATGCAGGCCCAAGCTCACGCGGTCCACCGAGGGGTGGCTGCGTTCTGGGTAGCTGACAGAGAGCTGGGCAACATCTAAAAACATCAGGCCATTGTAGAGATGGCGGTGCACCGTGCCCTGAGCGTCTACCTACAATGCCGCATGGTTTTGAGCTCCCGCTTCTTTTTTCGCTGTGTGTTGGCCGTGCTGGCTTTGCTATTGGCACTGCCGGTGTTGACCGTGCTTTTTTCTTGGGCGCAGTGGAACACGGCTTCGGCCAACATCTTGGCGGAGATGGCCAACACGGTATTGCCCGACTATGTGGGCACCTCTTTGCTGGTGTGCGTTTTGGTGAGCGTGGGCGTGGTGAGCTTGGGTACGGTGTCGGCGGCAGCGGTGACGCTGTTTGACTTTCCAATGCGCCGCAGTTTGGAGTGGGCCCTGCTCTTGCCTCTGGCCATGCCCGCCTATGTGGTGGCCTATGCCTACACCGACTATCTGCAATTCAGCGGCCCACTGCAAACCGGTATTCGTGCAGCGTTTGGCCTGGAAGGACGCGTTTTCCCCGAGGTCCGCAATATCTGGGGCGCGGCCTGTGTCTTCACCCTTGCGCTGTATCCCTATGTGTATTTGCTGGCGCGCACTGCGCTGTCGGAGCGTGCCAACCATTTGATGGAAGCCGCCCGTTTACTTGGCGCACCGCTGTCACGGCGCATCCTGCGTGTGGCTTTGCCGCTGGCGCGCCCTGCGATTGCGGCTGGCACGGCCTTGGCCTTGATGGAAACATTGGCTGACTTTGGTGTGTCAAGCTACTTTGGGATTCAAACCTTTACCGCTGGTATTTACAAAGCGTGGTTGGTGATGGACAACCGAATCGCTGCAGCCCAGCTGGCCACTTTTCTTTTGCTCGTGGTCGTGGTTTTGTTGGCGGCTGAACAACGCGCCCAATCGCGTTTGCGTTTTTCTATCGCCAGCGTGGACCGCCATGGCAGCGAGTCGCAAGCGTTGCGCTTACGGGGGTTGTCTGCCGCGCTGGCGTGGACGCTGTGCGTTCTGCCTGTACTGTTCGGTTTCGTGTTGCCCGTGCTCTTTATGTTGCGCGCATTGCTGCAAGGCGATAGCGTGATGGATTTGCCTTGGGACCGGTTTTTGCAATGGTCTATCAACAGTGTGTCCTTGGGTGGAATCACCGCATTGCTCGCTGTGGGCGCTGCATTGCTGCTCGCTGCACAAGCCCGCTTACATCCCAACTGGCTGACGCGCCAAGTGATGGGTGTGGTGGGCCTGGGCTACGCCGTACCAGGCGCGGTGATTGTGGTGGGCTTGCTGATTCCGGTGGGCTGGGTGCAAGCCACATGGCCGCAGTCGGGCGCAGGATTTTGGCTTACCGCCACGGTGATGGGTTTGGTGTGGGCGTATCTGGTGCGCTTTGTCGCTGTGGCTTTGCAATCGGTGCAAAGCGGCTATGCGCGTGTCCCAGCTTCTCTCGACGACAGCGCCCGCATGCTGGGCACTTCAGGTTTTGCGCTGCTGCGGCGTGTGCATTGGCCTTTACTCAAAAAGCCCTTGGCAGTGGCCACGCTGCTGGTGCTGGTGGATGTGATGAAAGAGCTCCCTGCCACCTTGGTGCTGCGCCCTTTCAACACCGATACCCTGGCCGTCATGGCCTACCAACTGGCCCGCGACGAGCGCTTGGGCGAGGCCGCTTTGCCTTCCTTGGCCTTGGTGCTGGTGAGTTTGCTGCCGGTCATCTTGCTGAGCCGAACGCTGCGCCGCAACTGAACGCAGGCGGCAAATCCTGCGCCCTTGGCAAGGGCTTTAAGGCCGTCTCAAATGATAATGATTCGCATTTGATCTATACTGCATCCAAGATATTTAACTTGGAGTCGCTTCATGCGCCGCAACCTCACTGTTTTGTCATTAGCCATTTATGCAGTTGCCACGGGCTTGTTCAGCTCGCCGGTCCTGGCCGATGATCACGTCATCAACCTGTACTCCGCCCGCCACTACCCCACCGACGAATTGCTTTACAGCGACTTCACCAAAGCCACGGGTATCAAAATCAACCGCGTCGACTCCGATGACGCGGGCATCATCGCCCGCCTGAAGGCCGAAGGCAGCGCCTCACCCGCAGACCTGATCTTGTTGGTGGACGCCGCCCGCTTGTGGCGCGGCGAGGTAGACGGCATGTTCTTGCCCGTCAATTCCAAAACCTTAGAAGCCGCCATTCCTGCAACACTGCGCTCCAAACCCACCAAGGACGGAACCGCATGGTTTGGTCTGTCCACTCGTGCGCGCGTAGTGGTGTACGACAAACTCAAAATCAAACGTGAAGACGTAGACACCTACGAAGAATTGGGAGACCCCAAAAACAAAGGCAAGCTGTGCATCCGCTCGGGCTCCCACCCCTACAACCTGAGTCTGTTTGGCGCGATGACCGAACACCTCGGCGTTGAAAAGACCGAGGCTTGGCTCAAAGGCATGGTCGACAACATGGCCCGCGCTCCCAAGGGTGGTGACACCGACCAAATCAAAGCCGTGGCCAGCGGCGAGTGCGGCATTGCCGTATCCAACACCTATTACTTGGCGCGCTTGATGCGCTCCACCAACCCCGCCGACATAGCAGTGATGGAGCGCGTGGGCGTGGTGTTTCCGAACCAACAAAGCTGGGGTACGCATGTGAATGTGGCCGGAGGTGCAGTAGCGCGTTACTCCAAAAACCAAGCCAACGCCGTGAAGTTTTTGGAATACCTGATTAGCCCCGCAGCACAAAACCACTTTGCTAACGGCAACAACGAGTGGCCCGTGGTGCAAGGCTTGAAGCTGGATAACCCCGCCCTCCAAGCCATGACGGGCGGAAGTTTCAAAAGTGAGCTCTTACCGATTCGCATCGTAGGGATGAACCAAATCAAGGTCCAGCAGATGTTGGACCGCGTCGGCTTCAAGTAAACGGTATATTCACCCTTCCCTTCTGATGTGTACCGTTCCGCTTGACCTCTATTGTCCTGTCCACCCTCGCCTCCCAACTTGAACAACGCGCCATAGAGACGTTTGACAACGTCGTAGGCAGCACCACGGGTTTTCGTATTCGCCCCGGCCAACACGCCATGGCGCAGTGCATTGCACAAACACTCAGCCGAGCCGATCTAGGCGATGCGGACCAGCCCCTCAAAGCCATTGCAGTGATTCAGGCGGGAACGGGCGTGGGCAAATCAGCTGCGTATGCCAGCACCGCCATTGCCATGGCCTTGGAGCGAAAAACACGGGTGGTAATCTCCACTGCCACCGTGGCACTGCAAGAGCAGCTCATGCAAAAAGACCTCCCTGCGCTGGCCGCAGTGATGGAGCAGCCCTTTCTTTATGCTTTAGCGAAAGGCCGCGGCCGTTATGTTTGTAAGGTCAAACTCGAACGTCTGGTCGGTGTAGGCGGTGTTGAAGAAGATATGTTTGAAGAAGCGTTCCCAATGGCAGCGCTGGCAACGGCCAGCCAGGAGGCCCTAGAGGAGCGCCGCACCCGGTTGTATGAAAACATGGCCCATCTTCTGGCCAACGCAAGCTGGGACGGCGACCGCGATAGCCTTAGCGACGCACCTAACCCCAGCGACTGGGCGACAGTGGCCGCTGAGCGCCATACCTGTACAGCCCGCCATTGCCCGCGTTACCGCGAATGCAGTTACTACAACGCGCGCACCAAACTCTCTGAAGCCCATGTGATCGTCGCCAACCACGACTTGGTGCTTGCTTCTTTGGGAATGAAAACGCTGCCTGAACTTGACAATTGTTTGGTGGTGTTTGACGAAGGCCACCACCTCCCCGCGGTTGCCTTGGACCAATTTAGCAGCGCGATGGATGTCACGAGTCTGCGCTGGCTCGACAAATTACCGAAAATTTTGCAAGACGTCAGCAGCGCCTTGCAATTGGTATTGACCGAAGACGTCACCACGGTGGCGAGCCAACTGAAAGTGGCGCTCAATCAAATTGCCCGACTCGCCCTGGACCTCGTTCACGCCAGCACCCAAGGCAAAGACGGAACGCTGCGTTTTGCCCATGGGGTTTTGCCTGAGGCCTTGACCGAACCGGTCCGCTTGATCCATGCCCAAGCGCTGGGTCTTTCTAAGGCATTGGAAGCACTTGGGGCCGAAGTGAAAAACGTGGCCAAAGAAGACCCCAGCCAAGGGCTGCAATGCGCCCAGCTTTACGCCAAACTCGGTGCTTTGGCGCCCAAGCTTGGCAGCGTGGTCTCTACGTCCGAGTTGCTGCTTGAGCACGGCGCACAGCCGCTGGCCAAATGGTTGCAATGCCAAAGCGAAAACGGATTTTTAGTCCTCACGGCCCATGCCTGCCCCATGGTTCCAGGCGACTTGCTGCGCCAATTTTTATGGAGCCAGGTTCGCGCTGCGGTGGTGACTTCGGCGTCGCTGACCAGCTGTGGAAGCTTTGATTATTTTTTACAAGAAGCGGGCTTGTCCAACAACGCCAATGTGACCACCTTGGAAGTAGAGAGTCCTTTTGACTACGCGGTTCAAGGCACGCTCACGGTGGTTCATACCCTGGCCGAGCCTAAAAATGCGGATGCCTACACAGCGGAGATGGTTGGCTATTTGATGCAAGACCTGGCAAAAGTCGAGCACGGGGCGCTCGTTTTATTTACCTCTCGGGCGCAAATGCGCTCTGCCATAGACGCCGTTCCATCGGCTTTGCGCGAAGCGGTCTTGGTTCAAGGCGTGATGTCACGTGCGCGTTTGATAGCCACCCACACGGCGCGCGTGGAATCGGGCTTTGCGTCGATTTTGTTTGGCTTGCAATCGTTTGGTGAAGGCTTGGACTTGCCAGGCGCGCTGTGTGAAACCGTTTTTATTGCCAAGCTGCCATTTGCACCGCCCTCCGAACCCGTTGACGAAGCCCGCGCCGAATGGTTGCGCAAAGTGGGACGCGATCCCTTCAGTGAACTGGTGATTCCTGCCACCGGAATCAAACTACTGCAGTGGACTGGCCGCGCCATTCGCACGGAAGAAGACCGCGCGCAGGTGATTTGCTATGACAAGCGTCTGATCCTACAAAGCTACGGCAAGCGCATGCTCCAAGGCTTACCGCCGTACCAGTTTTTAGAACGACGGTAATCCCTTACTTTGTCACTGCTTCTAAGCAGGCGCCTTGCGATGAGGCCATTCCCCGGAAGTCGCTCGTCCAAAGCAGGGATTGGGTGTGAATTTGAATGCGTTCGTTGTCAATGGCGGTCAGAATAACGGGGCCATCGCTTGCAAAGGCGAACACCGGTAAGCCATCAATGTGAACCGACACAGGCTGTTTGTTTTGGAATCGAATATCAACCTGTCGATTCCAAATACTTCGCGCAGGAAGGTAAAAAGCGGCGCAGGTGAACTGTTTGCTTTTCACTGCGCTTGCAAGTGCGAAAGAAGAAGCCAGCAGCAGTCCTGTGATGAAAGCTAGCAACAGACCCATCGATCGCATAGGGATTTACAGGTTGGCAAATTGCTGAACAATCGCATCCACTGATGGTTGCGGCAAGCGGCAACCGTATTGCGATACGACTTTCGCCGCCGACACGTTGCCTAAAGCAGCAGCCTGCGCCGTACTGTGTCCATGGGTGACCGCATACAAAAATGCACCTGCAAACATATCGCCAGCGCCATTGCTGTCAATGGCTTTCACGGGAGTCGCAGCAACAGTTGTGATCTGTTCGCCTTCAATCACCAAGCACCCTTGGGCGCTGCGGGTCAAACACACCACCTTCGCCAAGGCGGCGATTTTTTTACACACCACGTCCAGGTTCGTTTCACCAAACCAGACTTGCGCTTCTTCTTCGTTGCAAAACAAGTAATCCACCCCATCGCCCACCATGGCTTCAACACCAGGGCGGCAAAAGTTGATCATGCTCATATCGCTGAGCGTCACGGCCAAGGCCACGCCGGCTTTGCGCGCAATGTCACGGCCTTGCAAAGCCGCCGCTAAGCCTGTAGGAGACGCCGCCAGATAGCCTTCCATGTAATACACCTTGGAGCGCGCAATGTCTTGGGGATGGAGTGCTGTGTGGTCCAACTCCGCTGTCGCTCCCAAAAACGTGCTCATGCTGCGTTCGGCATCTGGTGTCACCATCACGATGCAACTTCCGGTTTGTCCCGTTGCCGCTGGGGTGTGCGTCAAATTGGTGGCCACGCCATGTTTGACCAAATCGTCGCGGTAAAAATCACCCAACTCGTCATGGGCTACGCGGCACGAGTAAAACGCTTTTCCGCCCAACTGCGCCAAGGCAACAACGGTATTGCCCGCTGAGCCTCCGCCGGTTTTGCGGGCGTGCAAGCCTTGCAGCTGGTGCAAGAGCGCGGCGCGGCGCGGTGCATCGATCAAGGTCATATGGCGTTTTTCAACGCCCGCTGTCTTGAGTTGTTCGTCGGAGACTTCGTATTCCGAGTCGACTAAGGCATTGCCAATGGCGTAGAGATCGTAGGTGGTCATGGTTTACTGTTCTGCAAAAGCGCGTTCAATCACAAAGTCGCCTTGTTTGGTGGTGTTGCCTTCCATAAAGCCACGCTTTTCCAGCATGTGTTTTAAGTCGCGCAACATGCCTGGGCTGCCGCACAGCATGACACGGTCATGGGCGGGGTCAAAGGCAGGCAATCCCAAGTCAGTTTGAAGCTTACCTGAATCGAGCAACTCGGTGATGCGGCCTTGGTTTTTATAGGGCTCGCGGGTTACGGTAGGGTAATAAAGGAGTTGGGCACGCACCATGTCACCCAAAAACTCATGCTCAGGCAAGTCATGGGTGAGGTATTCGTTATAGGCCAACTCAGCCACTTCACGAACGCCGTGCACCAAGATCACTTTGTCAAAGCGCTCATACGTCGCAGGATCGCGCACGATACTTAAGAACGGGGCCACACCGGTGCCAGTGCCAAAAAGGTAGAGGTTTTTGCCTTGGAGCAAGTAATCAATGAGCAAGGTGCCTGTGGGTTTTTTGCCCACCACGATTTTGTCGCCAACTTGGATGTGCTGCAAACGCGAGGTCAGCGGTCCGTCTTGCACTTTGATACTTAAAAACTCGAGGTGTTCTTCGTAGTTTGCGCTGGCAATACTATAAGCCCGCAGCAAGGGCTTGCCCGATTCCGTGCGCAGGCCGATCATGGTGAAGTGGCCGTTGGAGAAGCGCAAACTGGTATCGCGGGTGGTTGTAAAGCTAAATAACCGGTCGGTCCAATGGTGAACACTCAACACGGTTTCTTCCAAAAATGCACTCATGGGGGCCTTCAAGATTGTCAACAATGCCATTGTGGCAAACGCTAGAGTGTAAAACCTCATGCCAACGCTTCGCGGTATATGGTTATAGGCTTGGGTTTTTAGCCGGCATATTTCTGCCATGATTGCGGTATGTCAACTTCCGACCCTGCACCTCTTTCGAACACGCCATCGCCTGACGGGATGTGGGTCGCTTGCTTGTGCGCCCAGTGGTGTGGCACCTGCCGCGACTACCAAAGCCTGTTTACCCAACTCCAAGCCGAGTTTGCACCCATAACGTTTGTTTGGGTGGATGTGGAAGACCATGCCGATTGGGTCGACCCCATTGAGGTTGAAAACTTTCCCACACTTTTGATGGCCCAAGGCACGACCCCCTTGTTTTTTGGCACCCTCACACCC
>CANJNX010000023.1 GCA_947475495.1 Comamonadaceae bacterium
GCAATATGGGAAATTACCCGAATTGGAAAAGCGCATGAAAGAGGTTCAGGCGCGGGAAGCCGTTCGTGGTGAAGGTGCAGCGCCACGCCTTTTGCGCACCCAAGTGGGCGCTGAAGAAATTGCCGAGGTGGTAAGCCGTGCCACGGGAATTCCTGTTTCCAAAATGATGCAAGGCGACCGCGAGAAACTACTCCAAATGGAGGGCAAGCTGCATGACCGCGTTGTCGGGCAAGACGAAGCCATTGGCGCCGTATCGAACGCGATACGCCGCTCCCGCTCAGGCCTGTCGGACCCGAATCGACCCACTGGTTCATTCTTATTTTTAGGCCCCACGGGGGTGGGTAAAACCGAGCTGTGTAAAACACTGGCTGGATTTTTGTTTGACAGCGAGGACCACTTGATTCGTATCGATATGAGCGAATTCATGGAGAAACATTCCGTGGCCCGATTGATCGGAGCGCCCCCCGGTTATGTGGGTTACGAAGAGGGCGGGTACTTGACCGAAGCAGTGCGCCGTAAGCCCTATAGCGTTTTGCTTCTTGACGAGGTGGAGAAGGCCCACCCGGATGTATTCAATGTTCTGTTGCAGGTTTTGGACGATGGACGGCTCACCGATGGCCAAGGCAGAACGGTGGATTTTAAAAACACCGTGATTGTGATGACCAGCAACATGGGTTCTCACTTGATACAAAGCATGGTTGGACAAAGCTCGGAGGACATCAAAGAGGCTGTCACGGGTGAATTGAAAAACCATTTCAGGCCCGAGTTTTTAAACCGCATTGACGAAATCGTGGTCTTCCATGCTTTGAACGCCTCGCACATTTCGAATATTGCGAAAATCCAGTTGCAGACCTTGGTCGCGCGCTTGGAGAAAATGGACTATGTATTAGCGGTTTCTGATGCGGCCGTAGCGGAGTTAGCCAAGGTTGGTTTTGACCCTGTTTATGGTGCTCGCCCGCTCAAACGTGCTATTCAACAGCGACTGGAAAACCCATTGTCGAAACTGCTGCTAGAGGGAGTTTTTCTGCCCAAGGATGTGATCCACGTCGGTGTAGATCCAATTCAGGCACCGGGTGAATTTTCTTTCACCAAAGGGACTTAAGAAGAGGCGTTAGGGAGAAGTGCCGGCGTTAGCTTCAACAGGAACGCGCCGTGCACCGTCAAAGCGGCGTGCCCAATAGGCCACGCCCATGTCCTCGACCCGAACCTCGGCGCCAGGTTTGGGCGAGTGAATGAACTTTCCGTTTCCTACATAAATGCCCACATGGCTGAACGCCTTGCGCATCGTATTGAAAAAGACCAGGTCGCCTGGGCGAAGTTCTGATTTTTTAATGGTTTGTGTCGCTGCGGCTTGTTGCGCTGCGTTGCGTGGAAGCGCTAAACCAATGGTTTGCTCGTAAATGGCTTTGACAAAACCACTGCAGTCAAAGCCTGTTTCTATGCTGGTTCCACCAAAGCGGTAGGGAACCCCCAGGAATCCCATGGCGCCAATGACCAAATCCGATGCCTTGGTCTGCACCTGGGTGCTGACATCCCCGATCTTGGCAATCAGGCCTTTTTCAGCCAAAAAGCCACCCATATCATCACCCGCGGCAGCCGGCTCTGCCATAGCAGGAGCACTCGCCAAGGCGATAGTTGTAATGAAGGTGACAAGAAAACGCATGTTTACAGCATACCACGGTTAGAACGTATATGAGAGAAAAAAGGTGAGGAAATTGCGCTAACTTGTTGATTAATTTGGATTTATTGTTGTTTTATTGTCATAGTTCACAGCGTTTGATCACGGTTGACTTGCTTGGTTTGGGTGAATATGTCAGATTGGTTATGCTCGCCCCATTGAAACGCTCCGAAAGAAATGCATGTTGTTAGAAGCCGATGCCAGCCAGTTGGTTCTGGTGGATTACCAAATTCAGTTGATGCCCGCTATGTTTGAGTCACCGCTTGTTATGGCCAATGCGGTGCGCCTAGCCCGCTTGGCTCAGTTGATGCAGGTCCCAGTTTTGGTCACCGAACAAAGCCCATCCAAATTGGGGGGCACGGTGCCTGATTTGACCGCAGTATTGAGCAAGATGCCATTTCAGCAACTGGCAAAAATGCAGTTCAGTGCAGTGGAAGAAGGCT
This sequence comes from Comamonadaceae bacterium, assembly GCA_947475495.1. GTDB lineage: Bacteria > Pseudomonadota > Gammaproteobacteria > Burkholderiales > Burkholderiaceae_C > Allorhodoferax. The sequence goes on from CANJNX010000023.1 coordinate 2,122, forward strand.
TGGGCGACATGCTCAGGCCGCCGCCCAAGCCCGTTCAAGGCAATGCGCGAAGCCTGCCCAAACACTTGCAAAAAAGCGCCAGTGATGCAGAGCACCGCGCAACCATTGTGTTAGCTGGCTGCGAAGCCCACGTATGCTTGCTGCAAACGGCGCTTGATTTGTTGGAAGATGAATTTGAGGTGTGGGTGGTCACCGATGCCTGCAGTTCCCGTACCGAGCGCAACCGCGATGCGGCGTTTGACCGACTTGCGGGTGCGGGTGCGGAATTGGTCACGACGGAAATGGTGGCCTTCGAGTGGCTGCGCTCGGCTGAACACCCTGTATTTCGCGAAGTTCAGGCGCTCATCAAATAAGTCCAACACTCAAGGCCGCCCACAGTTTTTTAAGTCAGCCTCTTGCAAGTTGGCTGATCATAATTATGAATTCAGCTTAAGGCCATGGCTGTCATGGCTTGCTTGGAGATCTCTATGACTGCTTATTCCGAATTCCATCGCCGCTCCATTGAAGACCGTGATGGGTTTTGGGCTGAACAAGCCCATTCGATTGAGTGGAAAGCACCCGCCCAGCAAATCTGTGACTACAGCAATCCTCCGTTTGCACGGTGGTTTGTTGGAGGAACGACCAACCTATGCCACAACGCGGTTGACCGGCATCTGAAAGACCGTCCCAATCAGGCTGCCTTGATTGCGGTGTCGACAGAGACTAACTCAGAAACGATTTACACCTTTTCTCAACTGCACCAGGAAGTGCAACGCATGGCGGCTTCGCTGCTCGATCTGGGCGTGAAAAAAGGCGATCGCGTCTTGATCTACATGCCCATGATTGCAGAGGCATCGTTTGCCATGCTGGCGTGTGCGCGTATCGGTGCGATTCATTCGGTGGTGTTCGGCGGTTTTGCGGCTGGTTCATTGGCTACACGCATTGAAGATGCGTCTCCTACGGTGATCGTGAGCGCGGAAGCGGGTTCCCGCGGCGGCAAAGTGGTGGAATACAAACCACTGTTAGATGAAGCGATCCGTGTTTCTTCGCACAAGCCCAAAGCCGTGTTGATGGTTGATCGCAAGCTCTCTGCCATGAATTGGGTGGCCGGGCGTGATTACCTGTGGAGCGAGCTGCGCGAAAAGCATCTCCATGCGATTGTTCCTTGCGAGTGGGTTGAGTCAACCCATCCGAGCTATACCCTCTATACCAGCGGAACCACAGGAAAACCCAAGGGCGTGCAACGCGACACAGGCGGTTACGCCGTTGCTTTGGCCGCCAGCATGAAAAATATTTTTTGCGGCAAGCCCGGTGAAACATTTTTTTGCACCAGCGACATCGGTTGGGTGGTTGGCCACAGCTACATCATTTATGGCCCGCTCATTGGGGGAATGGCCACCATTCTGTATGAAGGCCTCCCAATTCGCCCTGATGGTGGTATCTGGTGGAGCTTGGTCGAAAAATACAAAGTCACGGTGATGTTTAGTGCGCCAACAGCCATCCGGGTATTGAAAAAACAAGACCCTGAACTGCTCACCAAGTACGACCTGAGCAGCTTGCGCTCTCTGTTTTTAGCCGGTGAGCCCTTGGATGAGCCCACCGCCCAGTGGATTAGCAAGGGCCTGGGCAAAGCCATTATTGACAATTACTGGCAGACCGAAAGCGGTTGGCCTATTTTGACGATTGCCAACGGCGTTGAAAAAGCCAAGAGCAAATTTGGCAGCCCGGGTGTTGCCATGTATGGCTATAACGTCAAACTCCTGGATGAAGCGACCGGCGAAGAGCTCGTGGGCGAAGACAAAAAAGGGGTGTTGACGATTGAAGGCCCCTTGCCTCCGGGTTGCATGCAAACCGTGTGGCGCGACGATGCCCGTTTTGTGAAAACGTATTGGAGCAGCATCCCCGGAAAAATGGTTTACAACACCTTTGATTGGGCGGTGCGCGACAAGGAGGGGTATTACTTTATTTTGGGCCGAACCGATGATGTGATCAACGTTGCGGGTCACCGTTTGGGGACTCGTGAAATCGAAGAATGCATTTCGAGCCACCCCAATATTTCGGAGGTGGCCGTGGTCGGCGTGGCCGATAACTTAAAGGGTCAGGTGGCGGTAGCTTTTGCTATCGCGAAAGACGCGAGCGCTTTGGTCGACGATGCCGCCCATGCCAAGCTAGAGGCCGAGGTGATGAAGGTGGTTGACCAGTCCATTGGGGCTGTCGGTCGACCAGCGCGGGTGTACTTTGTGACCGTTTTACCCAAGACGCGCAGCGGGAAACTCTTGCGCCGTGCGATACAAGCGGTCTGCGAAGGCCGTGATCCTGGTGACTTGACCACCATGGAGGACCCGAGCGCTTTGCAGCAAATTAAAGCCATGGTTTAACCCCCTTTTGCCTTTTCGGTGGCAAAATACGGGGTGTTACTGAGGCTTTTCTGCCCTGGTCGCATCCGCTAAACGGTTCAGCCGTGCCGCGGAAGGTTTATCAACCAACTTATGTTTCCCAAAGGGGAACGGAGGTCAGCGAAAAATGAGTGAGACACAATCCGTCTACGCCGCCTACCAAGGCAATACCCATCTCTTTGGCGGCAATGCGCCCTATGTAGAAGAGATGTATGAAAACTACCTGGCCAATCCAGGCAGTGTTCCAGACACCTGGCGCCAATACTTTGATGCGCTTCAACACGTTCCGGCAACGGACGGCAGCAACGCGAAAGACGTCCCCCACCAACCAGTTATCAATGCGTTTGCTGAGCGGGCAAAAGCAGGTGGAACCAAAGTCGTTTTGGCCAGCGCAGATGCGGAGATGGGGCGCAAGCGGACCTCTGTTCAGCAGCTTATTGCGGCCTACCGCAATGTGGGGCAACGCTGGGCAGATTTAGACCCGCTCAAGCGAACCGAGCGTCCTGCTATCCCTGAGCTTGACCCTGCGTTTTACGGTTTTACCGATGCAGACCAAGAGACGGTGTTTGATACCAGCAATACCTTCTTTGGCAAGGACCGCATGTCCTTGCGCGAATTGTTAAATGCCTTGCGTGAAACCTATTGCGGCACCTTGGGTGCCGAGTACATGTACGCCACCGACCAAACTGAAAAGCGCTGGTGGCAACAAAAGCTCGAAAGCATTCGCAGCAAACCCAGCTTCAACGCAGAAAAGAAAAAACATATTCTGGGCCGTTTAAGCGCAGCCGAAGGCCTAGAGCGCTTTTTGCATACGAAATATGTGGGCCAAAAACGCTTTTCTTTAGAAGGCGGCGAGAGCTTTATCGCAGCGATGGATGAACTGATCCAGTCCGCCGGAAGCCAAGGCGTTCAAGAAATTGTGATCGGTATGGCCCATCGGGGCCGGCTGAATGTTTTAGTCAACATCATGGGCAAATTACCTAAGGATTTGTTCGCCGAGTTTGACCATACTGCTCCTGAAGAGCTGACCTCTGGTGATGTGAAATACCACCAAGGCTTTAGCTCCGATATGAGTACTGCTGGGGGGCCGGTTCATTTGTCCTTGGCTTTTAACCCTTCGCATTTAGAAATTGTGAACCCGGTGGTTGAAGGCTCTGTTCGCGCTCGGATGGATCGCCGCTCGGACCCCATGGGTAAGCAGGTGCTGCCGGTTTTGGTGCATGGCGACGCCGCTTTTGCGGGCCAAGGCGTGAACCAGGAAACCTTGGCACTTGCGCAGACTCGGGGCTACACCACCGGTGGAACGGTGCACATCATCATTAACAACCAGATTGGTTTTACGACGTCAGATCCGCGTGATATGGGATCTACCGTGTATTGCACTGACATTGTGAAAATGGTGGAAGCTCCCGTGCTGCACGCCAATGGCGACGACCCCGAAGCGGTTGTGTTGGCTGCGCAACTGGCCTTGGAATACCGGATGCAGTTCAGCAAAGATATTGTGGTCGACATTATTTGCTTCCGTAAGTTGGGCCACAACGAGCAAGACACTCCGAGCTTGACGCAGCCACTGATGTATAAAAAAATCAGTGCGCACCCCGGAACACGAAAGCTATTTGCAGAAAAGTTAAGCGCCCAAGGATTGGGAGAGACTTTGGGCGACGACATGGTGAAAGCCTACCGTGCTGCGCTCGATGATGGCAAACACGCGGCCGATCCGGTCCTTACCAACTTCAAGACCAAGTTCACTGTGGACTGGGCGCCGTTTTTGGGTAAAAAGTGGACCGATGCTGGCGATACAGCCATCCCCATGGGTGAGTGGAAGCGTTTATCTGAGCGCCTCACGACCATTCCTGCTTCAGTCACGCCACACCAGTTGGTCAAAAAAGTCTACGACGACCGCGCCGCAATGGGCCGGGGTGAGATTCCCGTGGACTGGGGTATGGGTGAGCACATGGCGTTTGCGTCCTTGGTGGCCAGTGGTTACCCGGTGCGTTTGTCTGGCGAAGACTGCGGCCGCGGTACTTTCACCCACCGCCACGCCGTCATCCATGACCAAAACCGGGAGAAATGGGATGTGGGGACCTATGTGCCCTTGCAAAACGTCGCTGACAACCAAGCGCCTTTTGTTGTCATCGACTCGATTTTGTCGGAAGAGGCGGTTTTGGGATTTGAGTATGGCTATGCCTCCAATGACCCCAACACCCTGGTGATCTGGGAAGCGCAGTTTGGTGACTTTGCCAACGGTGCACAAGTGGTGATTGACCAGTTCATTGCCTCTGGCGAGGTGAAGTGGGGCCGTGTCAATGGCCTGACCTTGATGCTGCCGCACGGCTATGAAGGTCAAGGCCCCGAGCACAGCTCGGCCCGCCTGGAGCGCTTTATGCAGTTGGCAGCCGATACCAATATGCAGATTGTTCAACCCACAACGGCCAGCCAAATCTTTCACATCTTGCGTCGTCAAATGGTTCGCAACCTGCGTAAGCCCTTGATCATCATGACGCCGAAGTCCTTGCTGCGTAACAAAGACGCGACTTCGCCACTGAGTGAGTTCACCAAAGGCGGGTTCCAAACAGTCATCCCTGAAGTGAAGGACTTGAAGGCCGACAAGGTCAAGCGTCTCATTGTTTGCTCTGGCAAGGTCTATTACGACTTGGTCAAAAAACGCGAAGAAAAAGGTGCCGACGATGTCGCTATTGTCCGGGTGGAGCAGCTGTATCCCTTCCCCCATAAAGCGTTTAGTACGGAAGTTAAAAAATACCCGAACGCCACAGAACTGGTGTGGACACAAGACGAGCCACAAAACCAAGGCGCTTGGTTTTTTGTGCAGCACTACATCCACGAAAACATGCTGGATGGTCAAAAACTAGGGTACTCAGGGCGTGCGGCTTCTGCGTCTCCTGCTGTGGGGTATTCCCATTTACACCAAGAGCAACAAAAAGCACTCGTTGACGGTGCGTTTGGCAAGCTCAAGGGTTTTGTTTTAAGTAAATAAGCTTAGATCACTGCCACGTCCCCCTATTTGAAAGAAATCACCATGGCTATCGTAGAAGTTAAAGTTCCTCAGTTGTCTGAATCGGTGGCAGAAGCCACCATGCTGCAGTGGAAAAAGAAAGTCGGCGACGCAGTCGCTGCTGACGAGATATTGATTGATGTGGAGACGGACAAAGTCGTACTCGAAGTCCCTGCGCCATCGGCTGGCGTTTTAGTGGAAATATTGGTTGCAGATGGCGGCACGGTCACGGCCGAGCAACTGATTGCCCGCATCGATACGCAAGCCTCTGTAGGCGCAGTGTCTGCGCCCGCTGTAAAAACAGTGGCGGTAAGTGTGGCCGCAACGGCTGCCGCACCTGCGCCTGGTTCCAACAACAAGGCCGGTGTGTTGATGCCCTCGGCAGCAAAATTGATGGCCGATAACAGCATGGCTGCGGGTTCGGTGACTGGTTCTGGCAAAGACGGCCGTGTGACCAAAGGCGATGTCCTCGCCGCTGTGCAATCCACCGCGTCCGTGATTCCGACAGGTGTGCCAACCAAGATACTGCCCCAAGTTTCTGCCCCGTCTGTCAACCTCGGCGAGCGTCCAGAGCAGCGTGTTCCTATGACCCGCCTGCGTGCGCGGGTTGCCGAGCGTTTGTTGCAATCGCAATCGACCAATGCCATTCTGACCACCTTCAACGAAATCAACATGGCGCCCGTCATGGACATGCGCAAGCGCATGCAAGAGCGTTTCGAGAAGGAACATGGCGTGAAGCTCGGCTTCATGAGCTTCTTCGTCAAAGCAGCTGTGCACGCCC
>CANJNX010000024.1 GCA_947475495.1 Comamonadaceae bacterium
CGCGCTCCCTAACTTTGTGAAATTGGCGGAAGCCTACGGCCATGTTGGAATGCTCATTGAGCGCCCTGAAGATGTGGAACCCGCTTTGCGCGAGGCGCGGCGTCTCAAAGACAGAACCGTGTTCATGGATTTCAGAACCGACCCCACAGAGAACGTATTCCCCATGGTGCAGGCGGGCAAGGGAATTACTGAGATGCTTTTAGGGTCGGAAGATCTCTAAAAACCTCTATTGCGCAATTTACTAATTAACCTATCGACGAATCTATTGTTTGCCAAGCTTTGACGTTACCGCGTCGTGGGGAGGGCAGCGAAAAGAGGGATCTATTTATGAAACACATCATTGCAGTTTTGCTAGAAAACGAGCCTGGAGCACTTTCACGGGTGGTGGGCTTATTCTCAGCGCGCGGTTACAACATCGAGTCCTTGACCGTGGCGCCTACCGAGGACCCCAGCCTCTCGCGAATGACCATTCAAACCACCGGCTCAGACGATGTCATTGAGCAAATTACCAAACACCTTAACCGATTGATTGAAGTGGTGAAAGTCGTTGATTTGACGGAAGGCGCCTACATTGAGCGCGAGTTGATGATGGTTAAAGTGAGAGCAGTGGGCAAAGAGCGCGAAGAGATGAAACGCATGGCCGATATATTTCGCGGGCGCATCATTGATGTGACTGAAAAAAGTTACACCATTGAACTGACCGGTGACCAATCCAAAAATGATGCATTCCTTCAAGCGATAGAGCACGGTGCGATTTTGGAAACAGTGCGAACAGGATCGAGTGGAATTGGCCGCGGGGAACGTATTTTGCGGGTGTAGTCGATTGCAAGGGTGTATTCTGTGCGCGCGCTTCGGCATGCTCAACGCGAACGGATTTTGATGGCGACGGTATTACTTTTCGCCTTGAGCTGAGGTGGTTTTTTGCAACTAGGCGCCAGACGCCATTATTTATTTCGGAGAAAAAGATGAAAGTTTTTTACGACAAAGATTGTGATCTCAGCCTGATTAAAGGCAAAACGGTCGCCATCATTGGTTACGGCAGCCAAGGCCATGCCCACGCACAAAATTTGAACGACAGCGGCGTGAAAGTGGTTGTGGGTCTGCGTAAAGGTGGTGCTTCATGGCCTAAAGTTGAAAAAGCCGGACTCAAAGTGGCAGAAGTGGCCGACGCAGTGCGCGCTGCGGACGTCGTGATGATCTTGTTGCCCGACGAACAAATTGCAACGGTTTACACCCACGACATTGAGCCAAACATCAAACAAGGCGCTTCTTTGGTTTTTGCGCACGGTTTTAACGTGCACTACGGATTGGTATCCCCACGCGCAGATCTGGACGTTTGGATGGTCGCACCTAAAGCGCCAGGACACACAGTCCGTGGCACCTATGCCCAAGGCGGCGGTGTTCCCCATTTGATTGCGATTCACCAAGACAAATCAGGCCGCACCCGTGACCTCGCTTTGAGCTATGCCATGGCCAATGGCGGGGGCAAGGCTGGAATTATTGAAACCAACTTCCGTGAAGAAACTGAGACCGATTTGTTCGGCGAACAGGCAGTTCTGTGTGGCGGTACGGTCGAACTGATCAAAGCGGGCTTTGAGACCTTGGTCGAAGCCGGTTATGCACCTGAAATGGCGTATTTTGAATGCCTGCATGAGCTGAAGTTGATCGTTGACATGATTTATGAAGGCGGAATTGCCAACATGAACTATTCGATCTCCAACAATGCCGAGTATGGTGAGTACGTGACGGGTCCCAAAATTGTGACCAGCGCAACCAAAGATGCGATGCGCCAATGTTTGAAGGACATTCAAACCGGTGAATATGCAAAAAGCTTCATTCTGGAAAACAAAGCAGGTGCACCAACCTTGTTGAGCCGCCGCCGTTTGACTTCGGAGCACCAAATTGAGCAAGTGGGCGAAACGCTCCGTGCCATGATGCCTTGGATCAAAAAGAACAAGCTTGTGGACCAAACACGCAACTAATGCTGATGTGAGTATGCGCAAAAGGCCACTTCGGTGGCCTTTTGCTTTTTGTTGTTCGAAGTGGGTGCCAAGTCGTACACTTCAGACTTGAATGTTAATTATTGAAAGCCCGGGCCAAGAATGGTCAGGCTGAGGAAACTGTATGAATAACGAATTGGAACCCATTACCTCCGACGAGGATATTGTTTTGGTGCGCAAGCCCAGAAAGGGAATCTATGTGCTCCCTAATTTATTCACCCTGGCGGCGCTCTTTGGCGGCTTTTACGCCATTGTGATGGCCATGCAAGGGCAGTTCATACAGTCTTCGATTGGCATTTTTTGCGCCATGGTGCTCGACAGTTTAGATGGACGCGTTGCCCGTATGACCAATACACAGAGTGCATTTGGCGAACAAATGGATTCCTTGTCCGACATGGTTTCTTTTGGCGCAGCGCCCGCATTGATTTCGTATGTATGGGTTCTCAATGGGCTAGGTAAGTGGGGCTGGTTTGCTGCGTTTGTGTACTGCGCTTGCGCTGCATTGCGCCTTGCACGCTTTAACGTCAATACCCATGTGGTTGATAAACGTTACTTCCAAGGCTTGCCTTCTCCAGCCGCTGCAGCTTTGGTCGCTGGCTTTATTTGGTGGTGCTCTGACACAGGTGTTGTTCCCGCAACGGTGGCGTGGTTTATGTTTGTATGGGTTTTGTATGCCGGTTTGACCATGGTGACCAATGTCCCGTTTTATAGCTTTAAAGATGTCAGCATGAAAAGAAGTGTTCCCTTCGCCGTCATCGTTCTCATCGCCTTGGGTATTGCAGTGATCAACATCGACCCACCCACAGTGATGTTCGGTATTTTTGTGATGTATGGCGTCAGTGGTTATGTGGTGTATGCCGTGCGCCGCTTTAAAGGCTTGCATACCAGTGTCATCAGTACCTCAACCGATGAACCCGATGAGCGTGGAATGCACAAGTGAAGTTTGGAGAATTGACATGACCGATAAATTGATTATTTTTGACACCACCTTGCGCGATGGTGAGCAGTCACCGGGTGCCTCGATGACGCGTGACGAAAAACTGCGTATTGCCAGGCAACTCGAACGTCTCAAGGTGGATGTGATTGAAGCGGGATTTGCAGCCAGTTCCAATGGGGACTTTGACGCAGTGCAACTGATTGCGAAAACGATCAAAGAATCAACCATCTGCTCGCTTGCGCGCGCAAATGACCGTGATATTTCCCGCGCTGCCGAAGCTCTCAAGGATGCAGCGCACAGTCGGATCCATACGTTCATTGCGACATCCGTGCTGCACATGGAAAAGAAGCTGCGTATGACGCCTGACCAAGTGTTTGAGCAAGCCAAGCAGTCGGTTCGCTTTGCCAAAAACTTGGTGGCCGACGTGGAGTTCAGCCCAGAAGATGGCTACCGCAGTGACCCTGATTTTTTATGCCGAGTGATAGAAGCAGTGATTACGGAGGGTGCAACCACCATCAACATTCCTGATACCGTGGGTTACGCCATTCCTGAGCTGTACGGAAACTTTATTAAAAATCTGCGCGAGCGCGTTCCAAATTCTGACAAAGCGGTTTGGTCGGTTCACTGCCATAACGACTTAGGGATGGCGGTGGCAAACTCCTTGGCCGGTGTAAAGGTGGGCGGTGCAAGGCAAATTGAGTGCACGATCAACGGCTTGGGTGAGCGCGCAGGCAATTGCAGCTTAGAAGAAGTGGTCATGGCTATCAAAACGCGCAAAGACTATTTCGGATTAAGCCTGGGTATCGATACCCAGCATATTTTGGCCAGTAGCCGCATGGTGAGCCAAACCACGGGGTTTGTGGTTCAGCCCAACAAAGCAGTCGTCGGTGCCAATGCCTTTGCGCATGCGTCTGGGATTCACCAAGATGGGGTCCTCAAAGCGCGCGACACCTATGAAATTATGCGCGCAGAGGATGTGGGTTGGACCGCTAACAAAATTGTTTTGGGCAAGTTAAGCGGTCGCAATGCGTTCAAACAAAGATTGCAAGATTTAGGCGTTCAAATGGAGAGTGAAGCCGATACCAATGCGGCATTTGCGCGTTTCAAAGAGCTCGCAGACCGTAAAACCGAGATTTATGACGAGGACATTTTGGCGCTCGTCAGTGATGAAAGTATTGCGCATGACAATGAGCAATTTGGATTCATCTCCTTGTCGCAACACAGCGAAACTGGTGAGCGTCCCCACGCGGAAATCGTCTTTACCGTGGCTGGTAAAGAAGTCAAATCTTCATCAGACGGAAACGGCCCAGTGGATGCATCCCTTAAAGCGATTGAACTGCAAATCAAGAGTGGTGCTGAAATGGTGCTGTACTCCGTCAACGCCATCAGCGGATCAACTGAGAGCCAAGGCGAAGTGACCGTGCGCTTACAAAACAGTGGCCGTGTGGTCAACGGTACAGGTTCCGATCCTGATATCGTTGTGGCATCTGCCAAGGCCTATTTGAGTGCTTTGAACAAATTGCAAAGCAAAGCCGACCGCGTTGCGGCCCAAGGATAATCAAAAGCCAAGGATTTTTAGTTGAAGTTTCTTTCGCAAGTGCTTGATTTTATGGATTTTTTGTTTAGAATCGAAAAAATCAGTGGAAACGGCAGGGACTTTCAGCCACGTCCCAGCCTGAACTTTGGAAGTTAATGAAAAAAATTCTCGCAAACTTGGTCGTCATTTTGGGTTTGGTCTTTTCAGCAGGACCAGGCGCGCAGGCTGCCGTCACACACCAAAAAGCGAATGCGAAGAAACAGCGGATCATTAAAGCGCCCATGAAGATGGCTGCAAAAAATGCTGCTGGCAAACGCGCCAAAGTGAAGTTTGCCGCTATTCCTAAGCGCCCCTCTTTTGGTCAGACCGCAGGTCTGCATGCTTCGCAGGATTCTTTGGACTTGAAGTCCAGCGTGGCTTTTGTCATTGACCAAGATACCAATGAAGTATTGTTTAAGAAAAATGAGCAAGCGGTGCTGCCCATTGCTTCTATTACTAAATTGATGACAGGTGTTTTGGTCACTGAAGCCAAGTTGCCTATGGATGAGATGATCACGATCACACAGGCCGATGTCGATATGGAAAAGGGCAGCAGCTCACGATTGGCAGTAGGGACAGAATTATCCCGTGGTGAACTCCTGCACTTGGCCTTGATGTCCAGTGAGAACCGTGCAGCGCACGCTCTGGGTCGGACCTACCCGGGCGGTTTAGCGACCTTTGTGGGCTTGATGAATACAAAGGCGAACAGCTTGGGAATGAGTGCGACCAATTACGTAGAACCCACAGGTTTATCAAGCAAAAATCAATCGAGTGCCAGAGATCTGGCAACTTTGGTGAGTTATGCCCACGCAGATGCCACTTTGCGAGAATTTTCAACATCTCCTGGCTACCAAGTGGCAGTAGGTCATAAAACTTTAAAGTACAACACCACCAATCGCTTGGTAAAAAGTCCGCTCTGGGATATTGGAATTCAAAAAACCGGTTACATCTCTGAGGCGGGTCAGTGCCTGGTCATGCAGGCCAAGGTATCTGGCCGCAGATTGATCATGGTGTTCTTGGATTCAGCCGGAAAATTTAGCCGCACAGCCGATGCGGAGCGCGTTCGGCGTTGGTTGGAGTCGGGCACCTCCAAACTGTCACGTGCCACTCCGTCTGCAGGTAAATCAGGGCTGAAACCGTCCTAAAAAGCCCTTCGGGATCTCAGCCACCTGTATACCCAAGCGCCTGAGAAATCTCTCTAGCGGTCTCTTTGAGTTTGGGTAACCAGTGATCGTCCATTCGGCCGGATGGGGCTGATATTGACAATCCCGCAACCAATTTCTCTTGGTCGTCGTAGATGCCAGCGGCCATACACCGCACGCCCAACTCTAGTTCTTCATTGTCATTGGCTTGGCCATATTGACGCACCTTAGAGAGCTCCCTCTCTAAATTCGATAATTCGGTGATGCTGTTTTTGGTATGGCCTTGTAAGCCCGTGCGCGTGGCATAGCTTCGCACGCGCTGTGGATCATCCGCAGCTAGAAAAAGCTTCCCAACCGATGTCAGATGCAAGGGGGCTCGCCCCCCGATGGCGCGAACCACTTGCATGCCGGAGCGTTCGCTGAAGGCGCGTTCCACATAAATGATCTCATCGCCTTGGCGCATGCTCAGGTTGACAGGCTGTTGGGTGAGTTTATGCAGCTCGCGCATGGGCAACATGGCTGCATCACGCACATTGAGGCGGCCTTTGACTAAATTTCCCAATTCCAATAAACGCATACCCAGTCGGTAAACCCCCGCTTGCGGACGGTCTGCAAAGCGCCCGAGTACCAAGTCGTTAAGAATGCGGTGGGCTGTGGAAGGGTGTAAATCCGCTTTTTCGCTGATGTCTTTGAGCGTCATCGCTTCTTCGCGCGAGGCCAGAACATCAATGATCGTAAACATCCGTTCGATAACTTGCACCGAGGGGGTTAAGGAGCGGTCTGAATCTTTTTTAGTCATGGTGGCTTGGGGTAAACCGTATTATCGAGCACTAGGCCTTGACATTCTATGGACTTGATGCATTTGCGTTCCAAACGCAGAATCATTTATCGATCGTCGTTAACGCCTTCCAAACACCATCTTTTAACAGTTCTAAGGGTTGAAAATTTGTTTTGTAGTTCATTTTTTGGCTTTGCTCAATCCAATAACCCAAGTACAAATGTGACAGGTTCAAAGTCTGGGCTTGGTAAATTTGCCACAGTACGTTGTAAGTGCCGTAACTGGCTTTGTCATCGGGGTCAAAAAATGTATAAACAGCAGACAGGCCATTGTTCAAGACATCCAAAATAGAAACCATTTTGAGTGTGCCTGGGCTGTCGGTTTCACTGGGCTCTCGAAACTCTACAAGGCGAGAATTGACGCGACTTTGGAGCAGAAACTGGGTGTACTGCCCGACACTGTCCTCGTCCATTCCTCCGCCAGGGTGGCGGCTGTTTTGGTACCGCAGGTAAAGCGCGTAATGCTCCGGAGAAAATCCCAGATTAAGCACTCTCGATACCAGGTGCTTGTGTTGTTTCCAGGCACGGCGCTGGCTTCGGTCGGGCTGGAAGGCTTGCACTTGTACGCGCAATGCAATACAGGCCTGGCAGCCATCGCAGTTGGGGCGGTAAGTGAACATGCCACTTCGTCTAAATCCACTGGCAACGAGTTCTGAGTAGGTGCTGTTGTTAATTAAATGGCTTGGCGTTGCGACCTGTGAGCGCGCTTGTCGCGCTGGCAAGTAGCTGCATTCATAGGATGCAGTTGCGTAAAACTGCAGGGTTTGAAGTGGAAGGTCTTTGAGGTCAGTCATGGGAACTCAGGGCGACGACAAAATCTGATTCCAGTATAGAGGTGTAAATCGCCAGTCCACCGGGGGCAGTGCCTTAGCAGCCTGGACCTTGCGTAAAAAATCTGTTCTCCCAATGGGGGCGGCTCCCAAACTGGCCAAATGGGTGGTATTTTGTTGGCAATCAATCCATGTCACGCCTTGTGCCTTGCACAAGCCCAAAAGTGCGGCGAGCGCGATTTTCGATCCGTCAGGAACGGTCGTAAACATAGATTCGCCAAAAACGGCTTGGCCTAAAGAGATGCAGTACAAGCCAGCAACCAATTGTTGATTTTTCCAAACCTCAATGCTGTGGGCATACCCGCGCTGGTGCATGTCGATATAGGCTTGCACCATGGCAGGGACAATCCATGTCCCTGATTGCTGAATTCGAATCGCCTGAGCACACGATTGAATCACCTGCTCAAATGCAGTGTCTACGCGGATTTCAGAATCCGAATCTTGCGAAAATCGAAACAGGGTTTTCTTGAATGACCGGTGAAGAATAAAGTCATCTACTTTCAAAACCATGCGCGGTTCAGGGCTCCACCAGAGAATAGGTTGCCCCTCACTAAACCATGGAAAAATGCCTTGTCCATAGGCGCTTTTGAGCGTATCCACATCTAAGGCTGCACCTGCTGCAAGCAGGCCAGGGGCGGTGGACTGCGCGCCCCAAGCCGAGTGCGCTGATGGAAAAGGCATCTGAGGCTCAAGCCACGGCAAGGGGTTTTCAGCCATTTAGGGCAGGCCCTTGCAGTAGCCGATGTAAAAGGTGAAGGAATTTTTTGTGAGCATGGCTAGGCGGTGCGTTTCAGGCGGTTAGAATACCAGCTGTCGGGGCGTAGCGCAGCCTGGTAGCGCATCTGGTTTGGGACCAGAGGGTCGAAGGTTCGAATCCTTTCGCCCCGACCATTTATCATGCCAAAGCTTCGTCTTTGGCATTTTCGTTTCTAG
>CANJNX010000025.1 GCA_947475495.1 Comamonadaceae bacterium
ATAGTGCGCGCCATGCGTTTGCCCTCGGGCAAGGCTTTGCCACCGTCGCATTAAGTGCTACGTTTTGGTGGCTCTTTGTGGCCATGCACACCTACGGCGGTTTGCCCGCCGTATTGGCGGTGCTGGCGGTTGTGGCTTTGGCGGCAGCCTTGGGCTTGTATTACGCGCTGGCCTGTGCGTTGTGGTGGCGGCTGGCCCAAAAAAACCCACGCAAAGCGGCGCTGGCTTTTGCCGCTGTGTGGACCCTCGCGGAGTTGGCACGTGGTACCTGGCTCACCGGCTTTGGTTGGGGCGCTGGCGGCTACGCCCACGTGCAAGGTCCTTTGGCGTTTTATATTCCTTGGTTAGGCGTGTATGGCGTGGGGGCCTTAGCGGCTTGGGCAGGGATGGCGTTGGCCCAAGGAAAAAACGGGCCACGCTGGCAATGGGCCGCTCTGGCCGTGCTGGTTCTTGTTTCAGTGGCTATGCCACAAGGCCCAGAGCGCTTTAGCCGCAGCCATGGCGCACTCACGGTCACCGTTTTGCAAGGCAATATCGCGCAAAACGAAAAGTTCGAAGCCCGCACTGGAATCGTCCAATCGCTGGAGTGGTACCGCCAAACGCTGTTGAACGCGAAGACGCAATTGGTAGTCGCTCCAGAAACCGCCATTCCCGTGTTGCCACAGCAACTTCCTGCGCAGTACTGGAACGATTTACGAGCCCACTTTCAACGCAATGGCCAAGCCGCGCTCGTCGGGATTCCTTTGGGTGACAACCGCTTGGGCTATACCAACTCGGTGGTGGGGTTCCTGCCAGAGTCCCCCAAGGTATTGCGTTACGACAAACACCATTTGGTTCCTTTTGGTGAATTTATACCGCCGCTGTTTCGTTGGTTTACTGATTTGATGCACATTCCCTTGGGTGACTTCAACCGTGGCGCAGTGGCGCAAGCTCCATTTGCCTTTGCAAACCAGCGTCTTGCGCCCCATATTTGTTACGAAGACTTGTTTGGCGAGGAACTCGCGCAGCGCTTTACGGAACCCACTGCCAGCCCCACGGTGTTTGTCAATCTCAGCAATATCGGGTGGTTTGGGAACACGGTCGCGATTGACCAGCATTTGAATATTGCGCGGATGCGGGCCATGGAGTTTGAGCGGCCATTTGTGCGCGCCACCAACACCGGGGCCACGGTGGTGATTGACCACCATGGGCAGGTCACCCACGCCGCGCCCCGCTTAACGCAAGCCATATTGGTTGGCGAAGTCAATGGCCGCGAAGGGCTCACCCCTTATGCGTGGTGGGCGAGCCGCTTTGGTTTGTGGCCGCTTTGGCTCATCTGCATCGCACTGGCCGTGTTTAGCTTTGCCCCATTCTTACCAGCTGGCCCGGTCGGGCGTCAGAAATAACGCCGTTGGCTTGCACCTGTTCTCCGGCCACCCAGGTGGCAACGTAGCCCTTGGCCTTTTGCACAAAACGCTTGCCGCCGGCGGGTAAATCATGTTCGAGCTTGGGCAGGCCCACGCTGAGTTGGGCGGGGTCAATCGCGTTCAAATCGGCCCGCATCCCCGGGGCAATGACGCCGCGGTCTGTTAAGCCCAAATAGCGCGCATTGCGCTGGGTCAGCATCTCGACAGCCCGCTCCAAAGGCAGAGCGTCACGGCCCCGATCACGCACCCAGTGGGTCAACATAAAGGTTGTGAAACTGGCATCACATACCGTGCCCACATGGGCACCCGCGTCGCTTAAGCTGCTCAGCGCACGCGGGTGGTCGAGCATGCGGCGCACCGTGTCCAGGGAGCCTTCGTTGTAGTTAAAAATCGGAAAGTAAATCAAACCATCTCCGCTGCCTGCGCACAGGTGGTCGTATATCGCCTCCAAGGCCGATATGCCCAACTGCTTGGCGCGCACCAAAAAGCTTTGCATCACGGAGGGTTCGTAATTCAGCGTGTCTTCCAATGCAAACATCCGCCCGCTGATCAACTCTATTTTTGCCAGCAAGAGATCCACCAACGGCGGGATGGCGCTGCCGTCGCCAGCCAATCGTTCGGATTTTTCTTGCAATAAGCGGGCTTTGCGTTCGGGTTCGCGCAGCGCTGCCGCGCGCTGTGCCAAAGGCAAATGGGCTACCGCTTTGTAAGAGGCAAAGCCCATAAACGGATGAAAGCTGGCCTCCAGTCCAATCAATACCCCAATCCCCCGCGCCGCAGTTTGCAAATACAAAGGCAGGCCTTGGGCCACGGCAGCGTCCACCCGCGCTTGGATGTGGAGGTACTGCTCGCCGCCGGGATCGCGTTGCAACCAGGTCAGCGAGACAGGCTTGCCACTGGCGTGGGCCATGGTTTCTACCAAATCAAACTCCGCGTCAAACTCGCCTGGGCCTTGCAGCAGGTTGTAGTCACTCACGACTTGAATGACCCCGTGGTTCAAGCCCTTCAGGGCCCGGGCCAAGCCGGTGAGTTCTTGGGCACTGGCATTGGCCGCTGGCGTGTCTTTTCCTTCTGAGGTTCGGTGGTTGTCGCTGCGTCCGGTGCTCAATCCCAAAGCACCCGCTTCCAAGGCTTGGCGCAGCAAAACGGCCATGGCGTCAATCTCGGCAGGTGTTGCAGCTGTGTGCGCCAAGGCGCGCTCGCCCATCACATACATGCGCAAGGGGTCGTGGGGCACTTGAACCAAATAGTCCAAGCTGCGCGGCGTGGCTGCAAGCGCGTCCATGTACTGCGGAAACGTTTCCCAGTTCCAGCGAATGCCTTCGTGCAGCGCAGCCCCTGGAATGTCTTCCACGCCTTCCATGAGCTTGATCAAGCCGTCTTCATGGCCTGGGCGCACCGGCGCAAAACCGACGCCGCAGTTGCCCATCACCAAAGTAGTCACGCCGTGGTAAATGCTAGGCGTGAAACAGTCATCCCACGTGGCTTGACCGTCATAGTGGGTGTGGATGTCAATAAACCCGGGCGTGATCCACAGGCCTGTTGCATCGATCGTTTGTTTAGCAGGCTGTGCGATGGAACCTACCGCCACAATTTTTCCATCGCGCACAGCCACATCAGCCACAAAGGGCAGTGCACCTGTACCGTCAACAACAGTTCCGTTTTTAAGCAGCCAGTCGAGCATCTTTTCTTCTCCAAAAAAAGGCCAGCCCCATGCCGCTGACGATATGCCATATGCCCCACAAACTGGCCAGGGTCACCATGCCCAGGTCGCTATTGAACTGCACCGCAATGATGCCCAAGGCCAGCCCCGAGTTTTGCATGCCACCTTCAATCATCACGGCACGGCGGTCGCGCTCACTCACGCCCATCACCCTGCTGGTAATCCAACCAAAAAACAAACCACTGGCGTTGTGCAACACCACCAAAAGCAAGAGGGGCAACAACCCCAAAGTCAGCAACTGGCGCTCTTTGATGAGACCGGCCACAATAAAAACCAAGAGCGCGCCCACAGCGAAGTGGCCCAAGGGCTTGCGAATTTTCTGGGTCAACGTCGGCATTTGGTGGGAGGCCAACAAGCCCAAGGCCATGGGAATGGCCAAGAGCATCAACAAACTCCACCAAATAGCGGAGGGGTCAATGGCCAAGGTCTGCAGCCATGCGGCCGTATCGGGATTGGTAGCCACCATCCAGCTAAAGTTAAACGGCGTAGCCACCAAAGCAATCACGCTGGCCACGGCCGAGACACTGACCGACAAGGCCGTGTTGCCCTTGCCAATGTGTGTGACCACGTTGCTTAAACTGCCGCCAGGACAGGCAGCCACCAAGATCATGGCGGTTTCGATATTGGAGGGCAGGTCTAAAAGCAATGTGGCCAACCACGTACCCACAGGCAGTAATATGAACTGCGGAATCAAGCCACAGATCACCGCTTTTGGCGTTTGCGCCACCCGCTTGAAGTCGTCGAGCCGCAACTCCAAGGCCACGGAAAAAACCATGGTCGCCAAGACCAAACCCAAAACCCATTGTTGTGAACCCATGCAAGTCTCCTTCATCAAAAGCATAGCCTATGCAATGCCCCGTAAAATCAAGGGTTAACGCGAACCCCCTTGACCCTCACTGTGTGCCTGCCATGAAGACATTCCAGCAAATTATTTTGACTCTCCAGTCGTATTGGGATGCGCAGGGATGCGCTCTTTTGCAACCCTATGACATGGAAGTAGGTGCTGGAACGTCGCATACGGCTACGTTTTTAAGGGCCATTGGGCCCGAGCCTTGGAAGGCAGCGTATGTGCAGCCCAGCCGCCGCCCCAAGGACGGACGCTACGGCGAAAACCCCAACCGTTTGCAGCATTACTACCAATACCAAGTGGTAATGAAACCCGCGCCTAGCAATATCTTGGATTTGTATTTGGGCTCGCTCGAAGCCTTGGGCTTTGATTTGAAAAAGAATGACATTCGCTTTGTCGAAGACGATTGGGAAAACCCCACGCTCGGTGCCTGGGGCTTGGGCTGGGAAGTCTGGCTCAACGGCATGGAAGTCACGCAGTTCACCTATTTCCAGCAAGTCGGTGGCATCGACTGCAAGCCCGTCACGGGCGAGATCACCTACGGACTTGAGCGCTTAGCCATGTACTTGCAAGGCGTGGACAACGTCTACAACCTCGTGTGGACTGACACCGGATTGGTGCCGGGCAGCGCGCCACACGCAGTGGGCGAGCGTGGGGGCAAGATCCTTTATGGCGATGTGTACAAACAAAACGAAGTGGAGCAATCCACCTACAACTTTGAACACAGCGATACCGACTTTTTATTCACTGCTTTTAACGCCCACGAAAAGCAAGCCCAGCATTTGATCAGCGTGCCTTTGGCCTTGCCCGCGTACGAACAGGTCTTGAAAGCTGCACATAGCTTCAACCTGCTCGACGCCCGCGGCGCCATCAGCGTGACCGAGCGCGCCGCTTACATGGGCCGAATTCGCAACCTCGCCCGCGGCGTGGCCCAGTGCTATTTGGAAAGCCGTGAACGGCTGGGCTTTCCGATGGCCCCGCGCGAATGGATTGAGCAGATGCCTAAAAAAACCGTGGCGACCGCAGCCTAAGCACACGCAGGCAGGACCCTTTTTATGACCACCCAAAACCTTCTTGTTGAACTTTTTGTTGAAGAATTACCACCCAAAGCCTTGCAAAAACTAGGCACTGCGTTTGGCCAAGTATTGACCCACAGCCTCAAAGCCCAAGGGCTGACAGCGGCAGACGCTGCGGTCACCGAATTTGCCTCACCCCGGCGCTTGGCGGTGCACCTCACCCACGTTGTGGCACAAGCACCTGACAAAGCGGTCTCGCAAAAACTCATGCCTGTGGCCGTGGGTCTGGACGCAGCAGGACAAGCCACGCCTGCTTTGATTAAAAAATTACAAGCCTTGGGCGCAGACGCAAGCGCCGTGCCCACGCTCAAGCAGGCTATGGACGGCAAAGCGCAAGCGCTCTTTTTTGAAAACACCGTTCGCGGCGTGACCTTGGCCGAAGGCCTACAAAAAGCGCTGGATGAGGCGATTGCAAAACTGCCTATCCCCAAGGTGATGAGCTACCAGTTAGAGCGCGACTGCGCGCTGCCCGGTTGGACCAGCGTGAGTTTTGTTCGGCCTGCGCATCGCTTGGTGGCCCTGCATGGCGCAAGCATCGTCCCCGTTCACGCCCTGGGCCTCACCGCTGGCAACACCACCCAAGGCCACCGCTTTGAAGCGGCCCTGTCACCCGTTACCATCGCCCACGCAGACGAATATGACGCGACCTTGCAACGCGATGGTGCAGTCCTTGCCAGCTTTACGGCCCGACGCGCAGAGATCGCTCGCCAATTGCAAGCGGCTGCAAAAAAGGTCGGCGCGCAAGCAGTTGACGATGACGCATTGCTTGACGAAGTCACCGGCTTGGTAGAACGCCCTAATGTCTTGGTGTGTGCATTCGAGAAGCCATTCCTTGATGTTCCGCAAGAGTGCCTCATCCTCACGATGAAGGCCAACCAAAAATACTTCCCCTTGCTGGATGCCGCGGGTAAGTTGATGAACCAGTTTTTAGTGGTCAGCAACATCACGCCCGATGACCCCTCTGATGTCATTGGCGGCAATGAGCGCGTGGTGCGCCCTCGCTTGGCCGATGCCAAATTCTTCTATGACCAAGACCGCAAGAAAACCCTCGCATCGCGCGTGGAGGGTTTGTCCAAGGTGGTGTACCACAACCAATTGGGCACGCAAGGGGAGCGCACTGAAAAGGTCAAACAGATAGCGCAACACATTGCCATCGGCTTGAACTATTCTGCAATTGATCAAGCACATGTTTTACAAGCAGCGGAACTTGCGAAGACAGATTTGCTGACCGATATGGTGGGCGAGTTCCCTGAACTGCAGGGCATCATGGGCGGCTACTACGCCACAAACGATGGATTGCATAGCGATGTGGCCACTGCCATTGAAGACCACTACAAACCTCGCTTTGCAGGTGATGCATTGCCTCGCAATCCCGTCGGTTTAGTCGTCGCTTTGGCCGACAAGCTTGAAACCTTGGTCGGCATGTTTGGCATTGGAAACCTCCCCACGGGTGACAAAGATCCGTTTGCTTTGCGTCGCCACGCACTTGGCGTGATTCGGATCTTGATGGAGGGCGACTTGGCGATTGACTTGCATGCGCTTCTTGTCCCAGCTGCCACAGTGCGCGGCTTTGACAATCCAGAGCAGATTGCAGAACAAGTCACCCAATTCTTCTTTGACCGCTTGTCTGGAAGTTTGCGCGAGCAAGGCTTTAGCGCACAAGAGGTGGACGCAGTTCTCGCCTTGCGCCCGCAGCGCTTGGGCGAAATTGCGCCTCGCTTAAATGCCGTGCGGGCTTTTTCTGCCCTGGCCGAAAGCCCCGCGTTGGCAGCTGCCAACAAGCGCATCGGCAACATCTTGAAAAAAGCCGGCGAGGTGGACGCCCATGTCAATCCCGCACTCTTGCAAGAAGACGCCGAGAAGAACCTTTACGCCGTGATGCAACAACTGCTTCCCACATCTGAAGCGCAATTCAAGGCAGGCGACTACACCGCAAGCTTGCAAACCCTGGCTGCGCTGCGCGAGCCGGTCGATGCATTTTTTGATGGTGTGATGGTCAACGCCGATGCGATGGATGTTCGCCTCAACCGACAAGGGCTTTTGAAGTCGCTGCATGTGGCGATGAACCGCGTCGCTGACCTGGCCCGCCTTGCCAGTTAACGCAAACCATTGGAATGCCCATGAAAATTGTTATCTTGGACCGCGACGGAACCATCAACGAAGACAGTGTGGACTACATCAAATCCGCACAGGAGTGGCAACCCCTGCCCGGTGCGCTCGATGCGATCGCACGCTTGAACCATGCGGGCTGGCATGTGGTGGTGGCGACTAACCAGTCCGGGCTGGGCCGGGGCTTGTTCGATGTTGCAGCCCTCAATGCGATGCACGCCAAAATGCATGCGATGTTGGCCGCAGTGGGCGGACGTATTGACGCCGTTTTTTACTGCCCCCATGGCCCTGAGGAATCGTGCCATTGCCGCAAACCTGCGCCGGGCTTGTTTGAACAAATCGCAGAACGCTACGGCATGCCATTAACCGGAATGCCTTCGGCAGGAGATTCGGCACGGGATCTGGTGGCTGCGGTCGCCGTGGGGTGTGAACCCCACGCCGTTCTCACTGGCAAAGCGGCCCAGTATGTCGATGGCGCTTTACCAATGACCTATCCGGCCCACACCATCGTGCATGCCGATCTCAGTGCGTTTGCTGACTTTATCGTTGCGCGCGGATAAACACATGCGCACGTTTCTGTCTTTTCTGCGCTCTGTGCTGCACATGCTGTGGATGCTCATTACCGTCATCCCATGGGCGATTGCGATTTTGGTGGCCTCTATTTTTGTACGCGGCAACCCGCTGTGGTGGATGGCCTCGCAATGGTTGACATGGTCGATTGC
>CANJNX010000026.1 GCA_947475495.1 Comamonadaceae bacterium
GCACCCAAGGCCAACAAAGGCTCTGCTTTGGACGTTGTTCGGTTCCAGACGTGAACTTCTAAGCCCGCTTCGCACAAGCGACGCGCCATTGGCAAACCCATCAGGCCTAAGCCCAAAACAGCGACACGCATCAGAGTATTCCTACATCAATAAATGTTCGCCAGCGTTATCACCACCGAGCGTTACGTAATTCACCTTGCGGATGTCCATCAGTTTTTTACCACCTGAATAACTGATAGAGCTTTGAATATCTTGTTCCATTTCTACCAAGGTTTCAGCCAGCAAACCTTTGACGGGTTCCAAAATCCGCTTGCCTTCAACGTGTTTGTATTCACCCTTGTTGAAGTCGCTGGCGGAACCGTAATATTCTTTGTACATTTTTCCATCGACTTCAACGGTTTTGCCCGGGCTTTCTTCGTGTCCGGCCAGCATTGAGCCGATCATGACCATGGTGGCTCCAAAACGAATCGATTTGGCGATATCGCCATGTTCGCGAATTCCGCCATCGGCAATGATGGGTTTGGTGGCCACCCGGGCACACCATTTGAGCGCGCTTAATTGCCAGCCGCCTGTACCGAATCCGGTTTTCAGTTTGGTGATGCACACCTTGCCTGGGCCAATACCTACCTTGGTTGCATCTGCGCCCCAGTTTTCCAAATCAATGACTGCTTCGGGGGTCGCCACATTACCTGCAATCACAAAAGTACTTGGCATTTTGGATTTGAGGTACGCAATCATGTCGCGAACGCTGTCGGCGTGGCCATGGGCAATGTCAATGGTGACGTAGTCGGGAATCAGCCCCTGGGTTGCAAGCGAGTCAACGGTCGCGTAATCGGGCGCTTTCACACCCAGTGAAATCGAAGCGAACAAGCCCTTGGCTTTCATCTCTTTGACAAACCGAACATTGTCCAGATCAAAGCGATGCATCACATAGAAATACCCATTTTGGGCAAGCCAGACGCAAATCGATGCATCTACGACTGTTTTCATATTGGCAGGAACCACGGGAATGCGAAAGCTTCTTGCACCGAGCGTCACACTGGCATCGCATTGTGAGCGGCTGTCCACGCGGCATTTGCGTGGCAACAGCAAAATATTGTCGTAGTCGAAAATTTCCATAACCCAAGCTCCTACAAAAATCGATCAAAGTGAAGAAAGAAAAAGGCGCTTGGATTGGGCTCGATTTTGAAACCGAGTCGCAATTGCTTGGGCCCGGTGATTGATTCTATCGAGTTTAGAAACCCCCTCCAGCCTTTCTACAATCGGGCCATGTCTATTTCTTCCCCGTACAGCGTTCCTGCCCCCTTGCCCTTGCTTGACAGCCTCAATGATGAGCAACGGGCAGCAGTGACATTGCCGTCTGAAAATGCCTTGATTCTTGCAGGCGCGGGGTCAGGCAAGACGCGTGTTTTGACAACCCGAATTGCTTGGTTATTGCAAAACGGTTACGTTTCCCAAGGGGGGGTAATGGCAGTCACCTTCACCAACAAGGCCGCCAAGGAAATGATGACCCGGCTCTCGGCCATGCTGCCGGTCAATGTTCGAGGCATGTGGATTGGGACTTTCCATGGTTTGTGCAATCGGTTTTTACGCGCCCACTTTAAAACGGCCAACTTGCCACAGGCGTTTCAAATACTGGACACACAAGACCAACTCAGTGCGGTCAAACGGCTTTGCAAGCAAATCGGCGTAGACGAAGAGCGCTTCCCCCCCAAACAGTTGGTGTGGTTTATCGCCAGCTGTAAAGAAGAAGGATTGCGTGCCAACGCGGTGGAGGTGCGTGATTCCGATACCCGTCGCAAGGTGGATATTTACCAGCTCTATGAAGAACAATGCCAGCGCGAAGGGGTTGTGGATTTTGGCGAGTTAATGCTGCGCAGCTACGAGGTCCTTCGCGACAATACGGCTATCCGAGAGCATTACCAGCAGCGTTTTCGGCATATTTTGATTGACGAGTTCCAAGATACCAACAAGTTGCAATACGCGTGGATCAAGATGCTTGCAGGTATCGACGAGCAAGGTGGAAAAGGGCGGGGCGGCGCTGTCTTGGCCGTGGGCGATGATGACCAAAGCATTTATGCGTTTCGCGGTGCGCGGGTTGGGAATATGGCTGATTTTGTGCGCGAGTTTGGTGTCCACCACCAAATCAAGTTGGAACAAAACTACCGAAGCAACAGCAATATTTTGGACTCAGCAAACGCACTGATCAGCCACAACAGCCGGCGTTTAGGAAAAAACCTCCGAACCGACCAAGGCCCTGGCGAACCGGTTCGGGTCTATGAATCGCCTACGGACTATGCGGAGGCGCAGTGGATGGTGGACGAAATGCGTCAATTGGTGCGTGATGATGTTCCACGCATTGAGATCGCCGTCTTGTACCGCTCCAATGCGCAAAGTCGGGTGATCGAAACCGCCTTGTTCAATGCAGGCGTTCCTTACCGCGTCTATGGCGGCTTGCGATTTTTTGAAAGGGCTGAAATCAAGCACGCATTGGCGTATTTGCGTTTGCTTGAAAACCCGAACGACGATACCAGTTTCATGCGGGTGCTCAATTTTCCCGCGCGTGGAATTGGTGCCCGCAGTGTCGAACAATTACAAGACTCTGCCAAAGAAATGGGCTGCTCTTTGCACGATGCGGTCAGCGCCCTGCCGGGCAAAGCCGGGACCAAGGTAGCGGCCTTTGTTGCAAAGATCGATATCCTGCGGGAACAAACCACGGGCATGAACCTGCGCGATATCGTCTCTACGATGCTTGACGCCAGTGGCTTGCTGGAGCACTACCGTTTAGACCGGGAAGGCGAAGACCGGCTTGAAAACTTGGAAGAATTGGTCAACGCCGCTGAGAGCTTTGTGCGCTTAGAAGGTTTTGGCAAGGAGTCGCCAGCCTCGCAGGAGGCAACACCGATGCAAGGGGATGCGACTTTGCCTGAGGACATGAACTTTGCAGAAACGGGAGAGACGCTTTCGCCACTGGTCGCTTTTTTAACCCATGCAGCATTGGAAGCGGGCGACAACATGGCGCAAGTGGGTCAGGATGCAATACAACTGATGACGGTGCATTCCGCCAAGGGCTTGGAGTTTGATTGTGTCTTCATTACAGGCATGGAAGAGGGCCTCTTTCCGCATGAGAACTCCTTGAGTGACCGCGATGGTTTGGAAGAAGAGCGCAGGCTGATGTATGTGGCGATTACCCGGGCCCGCAAGCGTTTGTATTTAAGCCACTCTCAGACGCGTATGCTCCATGGTCAAACCCGCTACAACCTCAAAAGTCGGTTTTTTGATGAACTTCCTGAGGAAGCATTGAAGTACCTCACGCCCCAGCGCCAAGCGATGCGGGGTAGTTCTTGGCAAACAAGCGCTGACTTCGGTGGCTCCGCCCCTGCTTTGCCCGCAGTCGCTAGAAAAGAAGACCCTTCGCATGGTTTGCGCTTGGGCCTGCAGGTTTTTCACAACAAGTTTGGGGAAGGCACTGTTTTGACCTTGGAAGGCGCGGGCGAAGATGCGCGAGCGCAAATTAACTTTCCACGCCACGGCACCAAATGGTTGGCATTGAGCGTTGCCAAACTCACCCCCGTCATCTAAACGCGCATGAAACGCTTTTAGGCGAGATGCACCGTGTTCTCACCAAAACAGTCGGCAAATGTGAAATACATAGAGGTAAAAAACATCGACGCCATCAGCATGGCTGTGGGGAATAGGACGGCAGCGACCAACTCTTCGCTTCCGGTGAGACTGGCCAAGAGTGCAATCGTGGTTCCAACGACGACAAAAACTAAAAACCACGCTGCTGCATAAACCGCCATAGCCCAAAAGTTACGCAGGCAAGCGACAAAACTAAAAAACAAACTTTTGGTGGGAGACAAGCCATGCCAAAGCACCAGAGCTGGCGCATGCCAAAACAGCAGGGACAAGGGCAGGTACAAGCTCAGCGCCATCAGCCCAGCAGCTTCAAAACTCCCGTCTTGCAAGGCCTCAGAACTGAGGTTGCCACCAACCAAATAAAGCGTGGCAAATTTTCCTCCGTCAAAGAGGGCGGAAGCGCCTAAAACCAGGACAAAACCAATGGCATACAGGACGCCAAGAATCATCATGGCGCGCAGGGTAGTGCGTCCTGCGCGAAAACCACTGAGTAAGACCACAGGCATAGGGAAGTTGCCTTTGATCGTTTCACGCGTTGCAGCCATGAGTCCCAAGGTGGCCACGGGCAGCAACGTCAGGGCGAGCACGTTACCAACGATGGGCACCATGCTCAGTAAAGACATGCTTGTCATGAAAAGAAAAAACAATCCAGACAGTGCCAAAGGCTGGCGAAAAAACGTTTTGATTCCTAACTTGACCCAAGCCACGCCGTGCCGTGCGGAAAATAACTGAAGTTTCATGGGGCGTGTACAGGGTTGGTGTGCAAAAGATCTAAATGCATGGGCTTGGAAATACGTTGACGAAGCACACGTTCAAATCGACCGGGATCATGGGCTTGAAGCATACTGGCTTCACGTGGCAAATGTTTATCCCAAAGCCGAGAAATCCAAAAACGCAAAGCCCCAGCACGTGCCATCGCAGGCAGCAATTGGCGTTCAGCGGGATGCAGTGGTCGAACGCGGGTATAGGCTTGAATCAAGGCTTGGCTCTGCGGAAGTTGAAGGGCGCCGCTATCGAGATCGACACACCAATCATTGAGGCAAACGGCAATGTCAAAAAGCAAAGCGTCGTTTCCCGCAAAATAAAAATCAAAGAAACCACTGAGCTGCGAAACTTCGCTTGAATCTGGGGCGGCATCAAACAATGCATTGTCCCGAAACAAATCGGCATGGATCGGCCCCCTGGGGAGTGCCGCATAGGCGGCGCTACTGGCAATGTGGTTTTGGTAGGCGAGCTCGGACTGGAGTAAGTCAGACGCGTCGGTTGACAAAAACGGCATGATCTCAGGCGCTGTTTCGTTCCACCAGGTGATTCCCCGCAGGTTGTCTTGGCGCATCGAAAAGCTTGCCGCTGCCACATGCATTTTGGCGAGCATGGCACCCAACTGCGCGCAATGGGCGGGCTGCGGATGCAATTCGCTCTTGCCCGACAGCCGGTTCACGACCGCGGCGGGCTTTCCGTTGAGCGCGTGCACCACGTCGCCGTCTGCGTTGGTTGCCGGATTGGGTGCGGGAATGCCATGCACCGCAAGATGTTTCATGAGGCGAAGGTAATAGGGCAGTTGTTGTGCAGTCAGGCGCTCGAAAAGCGTCAGGACAAATTCACCCTTGTCCGTAGAAGCGAAGTAGTTGGTGTTTTCAATACCGCCAGCGCAGCCCACCAGGCTTTGCAATTGGCCAAGTTGGAGTTGTTCAAAAAGAACGTTGGCCTCGTCCATCGAGACTTCTGTGTAAACCGCCATGAATCTAGCCTGTGAAAAAACGCAATAAAACGACTGAAATATGCGTAGGTATTGTAGAGCCGGGAGGTGCTCTGCCATCAAAGGCAAAATAGGGGGATGCAAGAACCCGAAAAAACCCTTTTGTTGATCGATGGATCAAGCTACCTGTACCGGGCTTTTCATGCCATGCCCGATTTGCGCGCCATTCCTGGCGACCCCAGCAGCAACCCCACAGGCGCGATTCGCGGAATGGTCAACATGATGCAAGCGCTTCGCAAAGAAGTGCCTGCCGCCTTTGTTGCCTGTGTGTTTGACGCCAAAGGGCCGACATTTCGGGATGTTTTGTACCCGCAATACAAGGGACACCGCTCCCCCATGCCAGACGACTTGCGCGCCCAGATCGAACCCATACACGCACTGATGCAGTTGCTAGGTATGAAAGTGCTGGATGTTCCAGGCGTTGAGGCCGATGACGTGATCGGAACCTTGGCGGTCATGGCCGCAGCCCAAGGTATGCAAGTGATTGTGAGCAGCGGTGACAAAGACCTGGCACAACTGGTTAATGAGCGCATCACGATTATTGACACCATGAACGGAAAGCGCCGAGACATGGCTGGGGTCGAAGCGGAGTTTGGAATTCCTGCGCGCTTGATGTTGGATTACCAAACCTTGGTTGGGGATACGGTTGACAACGTTCCCGGTGTAGAAAAAGTAGGGCCTAAAACGGCGGTGAAGTGGTTGCTGGAGTACGGAAGTTTGGATTCGGTGGTGGAAAACGCGGGCTCTATCAAAGGGGTTGTTGGCGAAAATCTTAGAAAGGCCTTGCCCTGGTTGCCCACCGGGCGGCAACTTTTAACGATCAAAACCGATTGTGATTTGATGGCTTGGCTACCCGCGCTGCCCAATTTGGAAGATTTGCGTCGCAGCGAAGAAGATAGCAGCGGTTTGTTTGCGTTTTACGAGCGGGTCGGTTTCAAAGGATTGGCCAAAGCAAACGCGCCAAAACAGACAGCCAAAGAGCCACATGTGGCGTCAGCCCAAGACAGTTTGTTTGGGATATTGCAGGAACCGGTGATTGCGCGTTTGCAGCCTGTAGAGACCCACTATGAAACCATTTCCACTTGGGAGCGCTTTGATCAGTGGCTGGCAAAAATTCAGACCGCAGACTTGGTTGCGCTGGATACGGAAACAACGTCGCTGGACGCTATGCGTGCAGAGATCGTCGGTTTGAGTTTGAGTGTGAAGGTGGGTGAGGCGGCTTACATTCCTTTGGCGCATACCTATGCTGGTGCCCCAGACCAACTCCCACGGGCAGAAGTATTAGAACGGCTCAAGCCGTGGTTAGAAAACCCACAGCGTTTGAAATTGGGCCAGCACATCAAATACGACCGCCATATTTTTGCCAACCATGGTATTGAAGTGCAAGGCTATGCGCACGATACGATGCTCCAGAGCTATGTCTTGGAAGTGCACAAGCCCCACGGCCTGGCCAGTCTGGCGGAGCGCCATGTCGGGCGTTCCGGTTTGAGTTTTGAAGATCTGTGCGGTAAAGGTGTCAGCCAAATCAGCATGGACCAAGTCGATGTTGCACGCGCGTCTGAATACGCTTGCGAAGACGCTGACATGACTTTGGATGTCCACACAACTCTGTGGCAGCAGCTTGAGAAGAACGAGAAGTTGCGCTTCGTATACGAACTTGAAATTGCCAGCAGCGAATCGCTGTACCGCATCGAACGCAATGGGGTGTTAATTGACGCAGCAACGCTGGCCGCCCAAAGCCATGAATTAGGCGCACGCATCGTTGAGCTTGAAAGCCAAGCGCATGAACTGGCAGGCCAACCCTTTAATCTCAGCAGCCCCAAACAGATTGGTGACATTTTCTTTACCAAGCTAGGCCTACCCGTGGTCAAAAAAACCGCAACCGGTGCGCCCAGCACGGATGAAGAAGTACTTGAGAAATTGGCCGAAGATTTTCCATTGCCCGCCAAAATTTTGGAACACCGTGGCTTGGCCAAACTCAAAGGCACTTACACCGACAAATTGGCGCAGTTGGCGTTGCCCCGCACGGGGCGGGTCCACACCCATTACGCGCAGGCCGTTGCGGTGACGGGACGCTTGTCGAGCAACGACCCGAATTTGCAAAATATTCCCATCCGCACGGTGGAGGGTCGGCGGGTTCGCGAGGCCTTTATCGCCCCGCCTGGCAGCGTGATCGCAAGTGCCGATTACAGTCAGATTGAACTGCGCATCATGGCCCACATCAGTGCAGACGAGGCCTTGCTCAACGCGTTTCACCAAGGACTCGATGTGCACCGTGCCACGGCTGCAGAGGTCTTTGGTGTGGAGGTTGCGCAGGTCAGCAACGAGCAGCGGCGCTATGCCAAAGTGATTAACTTTGGACTCATTTACGGC
>CANJNX010000027.1 GCA_947475495.1 Comamonadaceae bacterium
CACCCGGCGGGGGCACGTTGGTTGAATACTTTATCCGCCAGCCTGAAGATGTGTTGCGTGAATATGCCATCAAGTGGGACGGCGAGTCTCAAGTCACCTATGAAACATTCAGAGACATGGGCGCCGCCTACGCGGTGGGCTTGGTCCTGATTTATCTCTTGGTGGTCGCGCAGTTTGGCTCTTACTTAACGCCACTGATCATCATGGCGCCCATCCCGCTGACGATTATTGGCGTCATGCCTGGTCACGCCATCATGGGCGCACAGTACACCGCCACCAGCATGATTGGAATGATTGCGCTGGCTGGCATTATTGTGCGCAACTCTATCTTGCTGGTCGACTTCATTAATTTGCTGGTCCGCCAAGGCGTGGCGTTCAAAAAGGCGGTTGTCCAATCGGCCATCACCCGTGCGCAACCGATTATGTTGACAGGCTTGGCCGCCATGCTTGGCGCATTCTTCATATTGGATGACCCGATTTTTAACGGATTGGCGATTTCGCTGATCTTTGGTATTTCTGTGTCAACGGTGTTGACCTTGATCGTGATTCCAACGCTGTACTTTGCTGCTTATCGCAATCGCACTGAAGCATTGGCGAAAGAAGTGTCTTCTGTTTAGTTTTTAACCCTTAGGAGTTTTTCATGACCTCATGGCAAGTTGTACGTTTGGCAGCCGGTGTTTTTATCCTGGTTTCTTTGGCATTGGGTATCCCTTCCAGCCCCATTTTTGTGAGTGAGTGGTGGTTGGCGTTCACGGCATTTGTTGGCACCAATTTGGCCCAAAGCGCGCTGACACGCTGGTGCATGATGGAGACGATACTTCGCAAAATGGGCATTCAGCCTGGCTGCTAAAGAAAGAAGTTATGCAATTGATTTGCCCCCACTGTGGTGTAAAAAATCGGGTTGCTGATGACAAACTGGCACACGAATTGGCATGCGGCAAGTGTGGTGCAGACATCATGGCAGGCGCACCCGTAGCCCTTGGCGATGCTGCTCTTGAGGCATTTATTGCAGGTACGCAACTGCCAGTCGTGGTTGATTTTTGGGCTGCTTGGTGCGGACCATGCAAATCGATGGCACCCCACTTTCAAGCAGTTGCTAGCGAATTGCCTTTGGTGCGCTTTGTCAAAGTCGATACCGACGCGGCACCTGCGGCCAGTAACAAGTATGCGATTCGTAGCATTCCCACCCTCATTTTGTTTGAAGACGGCAAAGAGCGCGCTCGCATCTCAGGCGCATTGCCTGCGCGTGAGCTCAAGGCGTGGATTCAAGCCCACCAGACCCAAGGAAAAACGCTATGACATGTCGATTCAAACCCACGCACGTGGCGGCCATGGTTCTTGGCTTGGGGCTTGCACCCTTTGCGCAGGCGCTTGATTTATCCCAAACCTGGCAGGCTACGCTGGCGCATGACCCGCAAATCGCCGTGTCGCAAGCCGCCCGACTTGCGGGAACCGCCAAGAAACAGCAAGCAGCGGCCTTGTGGCGACCTTCGCTTGTACTGAGTGCCAGCGCAGGCGCAACCAGTGCAGACAGCAGCACCACGGGGGCGAACTTTTCGGCAACGGGTTTTCCGACATCCAATGGGGTGGAGTTCAACACCTCGGTGACAAACGGCAGCAGCACCCGGTGGACGCTGGGTGCCAAACAGCCCTTGCTAAGCGCAGAGCGCAGCGCCCAAAGCAAGCAACTTGACATCGCCGCCAGCGTGTCCGAGTTGGAGTGGGAATCGGCCCAGGCAGATTTGCTTTTGCGCACGGCGCAGCGTTACTTTGACCTCCTGCTGGCCACCCGAAAGCTCGAAGTATTGCGCCAACAACAAAAGTCGGTTGACCAAGCTTGGGTTGAAGCCAAAGACCGCTTTGCGTTAGGCGACAAACCCGTGACTGACACCCATGAAGCCTTGGCCCGGTCCATGGTGTTGCAAGCCCAGGTCTTGGCCGCACACAACGATTTGGAAATGGCGCAAACCGTTCTTGCACACGCCACGGGCTTGAGTCTGTCCGAACTCCAGCCGATGGAGCCGCCTGCGGTGGTGCAATTCGCAGAACAAAACGCGCTCGAAAGTGTGATTGCACAGGCCTTGGCTAACAACCCATTGCTGCGCATGCAAGCTGCGCAAGTACAAGTTGCTCAGCAAGAAGTTGCGAAATTCAGTGCACTGGGTTCTGCCACCTTGGATGTGGTCGCGCAAGCCGGGCAAGACCGCCTCAGTGGCAGTGGTGATTTTGGCAGTGCCAGCAATACGTCTAACCAACGGATGCTTGGCTTGCAGTGGACCCTGCCAATTTACACCGGTGGTTACCGCAGCGCGCGCCAAGAGGAGGCCTTGCGCTTGGAGGACAAAGCCCGCGCAGAACTGGAGCGCAGCCGCCAGCAGATCAGCCAACAGACACGCGGCACATGGCTTGCTTTGCAATCTGGAACAGCGCGACTTGCGGCATTGAACGCAGCCCACCAAGCCAGCATGGCCAGATTGGATGCGACCCGCCTTGGGCGTCAAGTAGGAGACCGCACCACCTTGGATCTTTTGCAAGCGCAAAACGATGCGAGCAGCGCTGCATTGGCTTTGGTT
Organism: Comamonadaceae bacterium; assembly: GCA_947475495.1. Classification (GTDB taxonomy): domain Bacteria; phylum Pseudomonadota; class Gammaproteobacteria; order Burkholderiales; family Burkholderiaceae_C; genus Allorhodoferax. The sequence continues at coordinate 2,574 of CANJNX010000027.1, forward strand.
CAAGCACGCTGCGAGTTGCTGTTCAACCGTTTGCAAATGGATGCATGGCTTGGACAACTCGATGCGGCCCACTTGGAAAGCGTGAACGCTTTGTTGAAAACGGGCGGCTAGTCGATAAAACCTTGATCTAGGTCTAATACAAAAAGCACCCCAACACCTACGATGGATTCATATTGCACAAGGAGTTGCTATGAATCTATCTTTAGACACCCATTTTTTTCAAGCGCAGTTGCTGGATTTAAGAACCACCCTTATAGCGCAAATTTCTGAGCAGCGCGGGGGTGTAAAGAGCCGCGCTGAGGTGGCTGCGGACCATTTTTCTAATGTTCAAGAGTCCCATGCGCAAACCAGCACGCAACGCGACCTTGAATTTGCATTGAATGAGCGAGAAACGGCCGAGCTTGAAGCCATTGATGCAGCGCTTAAGCGCTTAGATGCAGGCACCTATGGCGTGTGTGTCGATTGCAGCCAACCAATTGCGCAACCCCGACTTTTAGCGACACCGGATGTCTCGCGTTGTATCGCTTGCCAAGAAATATCAGAACATTGACCTCACTAAGAAAGACCACCATGCCTACTTTTCACGCCGTCGTTTGGATCGATCACCAAGAAGCCCACGTCATGCAGTTTGACCATGACCATGTGCAAGCCCAGCGCATCAAGTCGCGAAGCCACCATAAACACCAAGGCAAACCCCATGAAACGGTCGGTTTGTTTAGCGAGGTGGCAGTTGCATTGGCAGGCGTGCATGAAATTCTCCTGACAGGCCCAGGCTTGGCGCGAGACCAATTTCGCGATTGGTGCAAGTCAAACCAAACTTCTGTGGCTAATGCAGTCGTTGATAGCGTGGCCAGCGACCACCCCACCGACCCCCAAATTGTGGCGATGGCACGCAAGTACTTTAAGAAATTTGACCAAATGGGGTTAGATCCTGCGCTGGTCTAGTTCGCTGTATTTCCCTAAAAAAAACAGCCCAAGCGCGCAAGCGCTTGGGCTGTTTTGAATGGTGCACCCCAAGGGGTGCGAATCCCAATTTACTTGGTAGAGGCTTCCCACACGGCGTGTGAGTAACCTGCTTTGCCTGGATCTTTTTTGATCACGGGTGCGCTGCCACTAGAGAGCAAAACCTTCACGGTGCGCTCGTATGCGGCGGGTTCCAAGTAACCCATTTTTGCTGTGCTTGCCGTGGTGATCAATTTAGCCACGTTTTCCATTTGGCGTTTTTGAACCGCTTCATTGGCGCTGCCCGATGTATCGGCTTTCACAACAATTTTGGCGGCTTCCGCAGGATTTTTCACCGCATCATTCCAGCCTTTAAAGCTGGCCTTCAAAAACTTCGCCATGCGGGCGACAAAAGCGGGGTCTTTGAGGTTGGACTCGAGGACGTACAAGCCGTCTTCCAGGGAAGCAACGCCTTCTTTTTCGTAGAAGAAGGTGATCAATTCACTTTCTTTCACGCCAGCGTCAACCACTTGCCAGTATTCGTTGTAAATCATGGTTGAAATACAAGCGGCTTGGTTTTGCAACAAAGGATCCACATTGAAGCCTTGTTTGAGAATTTTGATGTCGGTGTTTGTCTTGAGGCCCAGCTTTGCCATCCAGTTCAGGAAGGGGTACTCATTGCCACCGTACCAAACACCCAAGGTCTTGCCTTTGAGGTCTTTGGAGCTGGCCACACCGCTGGATTTTTTACAGGTCAGCATCAGGCCGGACTGGTTAAAAACCTGGGCAATATTGACCAAAGGCACACCCGCTTCGCGCGCTGCCAAGGCATCAGGCATCCAGTTCACAACCACATCTGCCCCTTTGCCTGCAATCACTTGAACCGGGGAGATGTCGGGGCCGCCTGCCTTGATGGTGACGTCTAAACCGGCATCTTTGTAGTAACCCTTGGCTTGTGCAACATAGTATCCGGCGAACTGGGCTTGGGGCAGCCACTTCAGTTGCACCGTCACTTTTTCTGCCGACTGGGCAGCAAAGCCACTCACTGCGAGCAGGGTTGCCAGCAGTGTTTTGGATAACTTGGTATTCAGAATCATGAAAAACTCCTCGTGTTAAAAAAGCAAGAAAAATGGCAGACCTTTGACAGTACACCGGGTGGGGGAATTAAGTATTGGGGCAAACACTGAGTGTGGACTGGGAAAAAGATCACCTTTGCCCCCGAATCGAGGGGTGCCAAAACGCGATCCGGCGCTCCCACGCCACAAGAACGGCATACACCAAAGAGCCGGTGACCGCCGATACCACGACGGCCGCCCAAACCAAGGGCATATTCATGCGGGTGGCTTCGGTGGAAATTCGAAAGCCCAAACCAGACGTAGGAGAGCCAAAAAATTCAGCCACGATGGCGCCAATGAGTGCCAAAGTCGCGTTGACTTTGAGCGCGGAAAAGAGAAAAGGAACGGCCGAGGGAAGACGCAAGGACCACAGCGTGCGGCCGTAGTTGGCGGCGTAGCTGTGCATTAATTCACGCTCCAATCGGTTGGACGCTTGCAAGCCCGCCAAGGTAGACACCAGCATGGGAAAAAAGGTCATCAGCACGACCACGGCCGCTTTGGACTGCCAGTCAAAGCCAAACCACATCACAGCAATAGGCGCAACCCCAACCAAGGGAATGGTGCTGGTCAGGGACGCGATGGGCAGCAAGCCGCGCTGTAAAAAGGGCAGCCGATCAATCGCAAGCGCGACGCCAAAACCCAGGCTGCAGCCTAGCAGCCAACCCGTGACGACAGCTTTCACCACGGTTTGTAAAAAATCTTCGCTCAGGGTGGGAACATGCTCCCACAGGGATTGCATGATCAGCCAAGGCGCGGGCAACAGCACCCGTGGGACATCGAGAGCCACAGTCAACAATTGCCAAAAATACACAATCCAAAGACCGAAAACTGTCGCGGTCAGGCTGGCAAAAACTGCATGCCCCTCGATCGCTGCCAAACGCCGAATGCCCCAAACGGCGAGAAAAGACAAGCCTGCGGTGGCAGACCAAAAGAGCGCATCTTTGGGCGTTTCGTTAGAAGCCAACGAGGACCCTAAAAAGAGAAAGGCCAGCGCTAAAGAGACCAAAACCAAAACGGCAGTCATCAACCGACTTGCCCCGGTGGGGTGCGAAGTCAACTTCTTCATGCTTGCCTCCGTTGGCCCAAAACCCAAGTTTCAATGGCTGCAACGATACCTGTGAGCGTTAAGCCCAGCAGGGCAGACATGACCAAGGCGGACCAAATTTGTATGGTCTGACCGTAATACGAGCCGGTGAGCAAGCGGGCGCCTAGGCCGGCTTGTGCGCCTGTGGGCAATTCGGCCACCATGGCGCCCACAAGACCTGCCGCAATGCCTACCCGCAAAGCAGGAAATAAAAAGGGCAACGCTGCAGGTAAACGCAGCATCCATAAGGCTTGCCAACGCGAAGCGGCGTAGGTGTGCATCATTTCTGTTTCAATCACTTGCGGCGAGCGCAAGCCTTGCACCATGGCCACAGTGACTGGGAAGAAACACAAGTACATGGCAATGACCGCTTTGGGTGCGACGCCCGAGAACCCCATGCTCCCCAAAATAACTAGGACGATAGGCGCAATCGCGAGAACGGGTACGGATTGTGATGCCACGACCCAAGGCAGCAGCGCACGGTCCAGCGTGCGGGAATGGACGATGCAAATAGAAAGCACCAAGCCCAGCACTGTTCCCATGGCAAAACCCACCAAGGTGGACTCCCCGGTGACTGCAACGTGGAAAAGCAAGTTGCGCGGTGAGTCCAAAGGCCAATCGACCAAGCTGGTCCATAAATCTGCAGCGACTTGGTGGGGGGCCGGCAACACAGGGCGCTGCATATTCAAAGTGGCTTGGACCAAGTCTTGCCATGTCCATGGGCCCAAGGCATCAAGCACCCGCTCAATTGCACCTGGTGCGTTGAGGTACACCGTAAGCCCATACCATGCGATCACCACGGCGAGCACAACGACCGCAATCGGAAATACCGACGAGGCAGAGGGCTTACTCGTCGTGGCCATCGGCAAGCGCCTCTCGAACCGCGTGGGCGAGCGCAACAAATTCAGGGGAGTCGCGCAAGCCCAGGTGGCGCTCATCTGGCAAGGTCGAATCAATCACGCGGACAATGCGACCGGGGCGCGGTGACATCACCACAATGCGCGTAGAGAGGTAGACCGCCTCTGCAATCGAGTGGGTTACAAAGACCACGGTGCGGCGCTCGCGCTGCCAAAGTTGTTGTAACTGTTCATTGAGCCGGTCGCGGGTGATTTCGTCAAGCGCCCCAAAGGGCTCGTCCATCATGAGAATGCGGGGCTCAAAAGACAAGGCCCGCGCAATCGAGGCCCGCTGTTGCATGCCACCCGAGAGTTGCCAGGGGTATTTGCTTTCAAACCCAGAGAGCCCGACGCGTTCGATGTGCTGTCTGGCAATGGCTTCGCACTCTGCAGAACTCCGTCCTTGGATTTGCAGTGGCAGTTTGACATTTCCTAGAACGGTTCGCCAAGGAAACAAGGCAGGTGCTTGAAACACATAACCGTAAGCGCGCGCTAGCCTCGCCTCATGGGGACTCACCCCGTTGACCAATACGCTGCCTGACGTGATGTGCTCCAGATCCGCAATCACACGAAGCAAAGTGGTTTTGCCGCAGCCTGAGGGGCCAATCAGAGACACAAATTCGCCTGGCGCAATCGACAGATCAATGTCTGCAAGCGCGTGAACCGGTGCTTGAAGTGGGTTGTAGATCAGAGAGGCTTGGGTGACCTGTACCGCGGGTACGGTAGAAGCTTGGCTATGCAAAGACGATGGAGTCATTCAGAAAATTCTCAATTAATCAGAGAGTGGAGTTGAATCATGCTTCATTGCCGTGTTGCTGGGTCTGCCCGGCATGTGCAAGGTGCTGACAGTTTCAGGGGAGTGTGCGATGAGTTTACCGCGCCTGTAAACGCGCAAGCGATTTGCCCGAAGGCGGATGGCTTCTACCGGGTCACTCGCTTGCAGGAGCA
>CANJNX010000028.1 GCA_947475495.1 Comamonadaceae bacterium
ACGAGGCGTCTCAGCCGATTCGGTTTTGGGCTAACAAATACAAAACCAAATTCAGCGAAGACCCCACCGTGTTCTCAGCCTATGGCTACATCATGATCGATGTCTTCATCCAAGCCGCTCAAAAAGCAGGCACAAACCTCACGACCGAGAGCTTTACCAAAGCCATGAATAGCTTGACCGTTCCAAGCGATATTTTTGGCACACCCAAACTCACTTTCACCAACACCCAGCGCTTGGGCAGTGAGTACTCGCGCCTCTCGCAAATTCAGGACGGTAAGTGGAAACCCGTGGCTGACGGTAAATAAGTATTGGCGTTTACCCGGGTATCCAAAGCACCCGGGGCAACAGATAATTTTCAGATCAACAGGAGATTTTCATGACATTTAAGCTTTCTTTCGTTGGCCTGGCCCTGGCCGCATTGGCCGTGACGGGTACCCAAGCCCTGGCCCAACAAGGCGTATCCAAAGATGAGATCACGCTCGGGTCTATCCAAGACTTATCCGGCCCCTTGGCTGGTTTTGGTAAGCAAGCCCGTTTAGGGATGATGCTGGCGGTTGACGAGATCAATGAAACCGGCGGAATCAACGGTCGCAAGATCAAACTCTTGGTTGAAGACTCTGGCTACGATCCGAAAAAAGCCGTGTTGGCGGCTCAAAAACTGGTCAACCAAGACAAAATTTTCATGATGATGGGCCACCTCGGAACAGCGCAGAACTTGGCTGCCATGCCCGTACAGTTTGAAAAGAATGTGATCAATTTCTTCCCCATCACTGCGGCGCGCGAAATGTATGAGCCTTTTCATAAGCTCAAATATTCTTTTGCTGCTACATACTTCGATCAAGTGCGCATCGCGCTGCCCAATATGATCAAAGAAAAAGGCGCTAAAAAAATCTGCACGATTTACCAAGACGATGATTTCGGACTCGAAGTCCTCAAAGGGGCAGAGGCAGGGCTCAAGACTTTGAACATGGATTTCACAGAACGCACGTCCTACAAACGGGGCGCGACTGACTTCTCTTCCCAAGTGTCGAAAATGCAATCGAGTGGTTGCGATTTGGTGGTCTTGGGAACCATCATCCGTGAAACCATTGGAACCATAGGCACTGCCCGCAAACTGGGCTTCAATCCGACATTCTTGGGTACCAGCGCTGCCTACACTGACCTGATTCACAAAATCGGTGGCAAAGCAATGGATGGCCTGTACGCCACGATGACGGTTCAAAACCCCTATACCGAAGAGACCACCCAGCCGATCCGTTTCTGGGCGAACAAGTACAAAACCAAGTTCAATGAAGACCCCACCGTCTTTTCGGTCTATGGCTACACCATCATCAATACCTTCACCAATGCAGCTAACAAGGCAGGTAAAAACCTGACCACGGATAGCTTCATTAAAGTGATGGACACCATGACCATCGAGCCCGATATTTTTGGTTCTGCCAAAGCAACATTTACCTCAACCAAGCGCTTGGGTAGCGATGCGTCTCGCCTCTCGCAAATCCAAAATGGCCAATGGAAACCCGTCTCGGGCTACATCAGCGGTAGCGCTGTGAAATAAGTCAACAGGCGTATCGAAAAGCCGTTCAGCGATGCTGAACGGCTTTTTTCATGGGGTATTTGAACCGAATTGCACAACTGGGCCTCAGGGACGCTACATTTAAGCGATGGGAAACTCACTTCCACCTTTTTCAAAACCAGCTTCCAAAACGAATGCGCCAGCAGCGGGCTTTGCGGGGCTGACCGCCAAGCTCGACTACCTGAGCGCCAGCGAGGTGGAGCAAGTGCGTCTGGCTTACCGTTTCTCTGATGAGGCCCATTTAGGCCAACTGCGTAACAGCGGTGAGCCCTACATCACCCACCCAATCGCCGTTGCGACCCAATGCGCAGAGTGGAAACTTGACGCACAAGCCTTGATGGCGGCTTTGTTGCACGATGCCATCGAAGACTGTGGCATCAGCAAAGCGGAATTGATTGAGCGTTTTGGCTCCCCGGTGGCTGAGATGGTGGATGGCCTCACCAAACTCGACAAATTGCACTTCACGACCCGGGAAGAAAACCAAGCCGAGTCGTTTAGAAAAATGCTGTTGGCCATGGCCCGCGACGTGCGCGTGATCCTCATTAAATTGGCAGACCGCTCCCACAATATGCGCACCATGGGCGACATGCCACGCGCCAAGTGGGGCCGCATCGCCCAAGAAACCTTGGACATTTATGCACCCATTGCGCACCGCCTGGGCCTGAACCAAACCTACCGTGAGCTGCAAGATTTGGCTTTTCAGCACTTGCTTCCGTGGCGTTACACCATCCTCTCCAAAGCGGTTGCGAAAGCGCGAAGCAGGCGCCGCGATTTATTACAGAAAGTTCAAAAAGAGCTGGAGGGCTCTTTTGCAGCCTGCGACATGCCCGTGCGGATTGCGGGCCGAGAAAAATCGCTGTATTCGATTTACCGCAAGATGAGTGACAAGCATTTGAGCTTTGCCCAAGTGACCGACATTTATGGCTTTCGGGTCGTGGTGCCAAGTACCACCGATTGCTATACCGCTTTAGGTATCTTGCACCAGTTGTACAAACCGGTTCCAGGAAAGTTTAAAGACCACATCGCCATTGCCAAAGTCAACGGCTACCAGTCTTTGCACACGACGCTGGTTGGGCCCTCCGGTATCAGTGTGGAGTTTCAGATGCGTACAGAAGCCATGCATTTGGTAGCCGAGTCGGGGGTTGCTGCGCACTGGCTTTACAAAGTCAATAACCCCCAAGACACCGCGCACGACCGCTTAGGGACCCAGTGGCTGCAGTCGCTGCTTGATATCCAAGATGAAACCCGCGACGCGGCGGAATTTTGGGACCATGTGAAGGTGGATTTATTTCCCGATGCGGTTTATGTATTTACCCCCAAGAGCCAAATCATGGCGATGCCACGGGGCGCGACTATCGTTGATTTCGCCTACGCCATCCACACCAATATTGGCGACCGAACGGTGGCTGCGCGCATCAATGGCGAACAAGTCCCCTTGCGAACCGAATTGAAAAATGGCGATGTGGTGGACGTGGTTACCGCCTCGGTATCTGCTCCTAACCCGGCATGGCTGAGTTTTGTTCGCACAGGACGGGCGCGATCGAAAATTCGCCACCACCTCAAAACCATGGAACACACCGAGTCTGAGGCGCTGGGCCAAAAGCTCTTATCCCAAGCACTGCGGGCTGAAGGGATTGAGAATTTCCCGCAAGGCCCCGAGTACGCTGCGATCTGGGACAAGCTGCTGCGCTTTACCGCAAGCAAAACGCGCCAAGAATTGCTGACCGATATCGGACTTGGGAAACGCATTTCCAATATCGTGGCCAAACGCTTGGTGCTGTTGTTGGCCGACATGGGCCAGCGCCCCGACGCTGTATTGCTCACTCAACAACGCTTTGCAGCGTCTGATTCGCATGGCATGGGGACGATTACCTTGGATGGAAGTGAAAATGCCTCGGTCAAATTTGCCACCTGCTGCCGCCCGATTCCTGGCGACGAGGTAGTAGGCTATTTGGGGCGTGGCGAAGGGCTTGCCGTGCATGCCACGCATTGCGCAGTTGCCAAAAAACTCCTGCACAAAGACCGCGAGCGCTTCATGGGCGTGGAGTGGTCGGACGAGCCCGCCCGACAATTTGAGGTGGATTTAACCGTTACCGTTACCAATGCCCGGGGCACCATGGCCAAAGTTGCCTCCGTTCTAGCCACGGCAGAGGCTGATATTGTTCACATCCACAGCGGCGAAGATGGCGCCCAAGAAACCAAAGATTTTTATTTTGTGATTGCGGTGCGTGACCGCGCCCACTTGGATACGGTTTTAGCCAAGCTGCGTCGTACCTCGGTCGTGATCCGGGCCGATCGCAGTAAGAATGCAGTCCCGCACCCCATCACGTCGCCCTGACGGTGGCGCTGGGCTGCGGGTAGCGCACCTTGAGCACTTCAATGGTAGCGACCCGCTCTGGCATCACGAGCTTTAATTCATCGCCTTCTCGGGCTTTGAGCAGAGTTCTGGCAATAGGCGACACCCAACTGACCTCGCCCAATGCGCTATTGGCCTCGTCAATGCCTTTGATGGTGACCGTGCGCTCGGCCCCCGAGTCATCCACATAGGTCACGGTTGCGCCAAAAAATATTTGGTCATTGCCAAAGTGCACGCTTGGTTCGGTGATCTCGGCAATTTCTAAGCGTTGGGTTAAAAAACGGATGCGGCGGTCAATCTCGCGCAGACGCTTTTTTCCATACAGGTAGTCGCCGTTTTCTGAGCGGTCGCCGTTGCTGGCGGCCCAATGAACAATTTCCACCACCTTGGGCCGCTCCTCGTCCATGAGGGATAGCAGCTCAGAGCGTAAAGCGGCGTAGCCTTGCGGGGTGATGTAATTTTTACCGCCTTGGGCGATGGCTGGCAACTGCAAGTCGTCATCGCCATTGTCCTCGTCACTTTCTTTGGTAAATGCTTTGCTCATGGCGAACTACTGCGCTCCCAGCACCACGGTGACCATCTTTTGCGGCTGCAAGCTTCGGCCTAAAGCAGCGCGAATATCCTCCAGCGTAACGGCCTCCAAATGCGCCGTCCAGCGGTCCAAATAATCCAATGGCAAGTCGTTCCAGGCGATATTGGCCACGTTATCGAGTACCTTGCGGTTGCTATCGATGCGCAATGCAAAGCCACCCACCAAGTTGTTTTTAGCCGCTTGCAATTCGGCAGGCGTGGGGCCATCGGCCACAAAACGCTGCAAGACTTCGCGCACCACATCGATGGCTTGCTGTGCTTGGTCGGGCCGGGTTTGCAAACTGATGGTGAAAGCACCGGCGTGCAGGGCTGGTGAAAATCCACTGGACACGCCGTAGGTCAGGCCGCGCTTCTCGCGCACCTCTTCGGTTAAGCGGGAAGAAAATCCGCCACCGCCCAAAATATGGTTGGCCACCAACAAGGCAAAAAAGTCGGGCGACTTGCGGGTAATTCCAGGTTGGCCGATCAACACATGGGCTTGCGCCGAATCAAAGGCAATGCGTTTTTCTACACCTGCAACCAAAGGTTCTACTTCTGCAACAGCAGGCTGGGGTTTGCAGGGCTGCGGGCGAATGCGTGACAACAAGGTGGTGACCAAAGCATCGGCCTGCGCACGGTTGACCGCACCCACCATGCTCACGCGGGCATCACAGGCCCGAACCACTTGGGCGTGCAGCGCCTGCATGTCTGCGCTTTGAATCGCATTGAGATGGTCTGCGGTTTGGATCCGACCGTAGGGGTGGGTGCCATACACCGCAGGGGCAAAGGCGTTCCATGCCAAGGTTGCGGGGCGGGTTTGCGCTTCTTTGAGGCTGGCCAACATCTTTGGTCGATCGCGCAGCCAGAGCTTTTCAGGGAAAGCCGGTTCGCCGATTTGGCGTGCTGCCAAGAGCGCTGCAGGGCCCAAGACATCGGGGTAACTCAAGCTGCGCAGGCTAAAGCTCAGGCGGTCGCTGCTAGCGCTGGCGCTCATCGCTGCGCCCAAATCTGCCCAGGCGCTGCTCAATGCATTTTCGTCGAGAGCAGGGAGTGAACCCAGGGCTTGGACACCATCGCTGGTCGCCGAAGCCATGGCCTGGGCCAAGCCGGTTTTATCTGCGCGAATGCGGCGCTCGCCTGCATCAAAGTCGATTTGCACATCCACCATGGGAATGCCTGGGCTTTCCACCCAGTACACCTTGGCACCTGACGCATGCGTCCATTGGGTGATGGCAATTCCTGCTTGGGCCTGAGCAACAGCCAAGCAAGCGCAAGCCAGCCAAATACCTGCGCGCGATGCTATTTGAAAATATGTCATGGCATGCATCTCAATGGCGCGCACCGCTAAGTGCAGCGCGGGGTTTGCGAGACGACTCACCTGTTGGCAATGCTTGGGGCAATAGCGTGGCCACGGTCAAGGCATCGTCTCCAAAATACCGCGCTGCCACCGCTTGCACCTGTTCGGGTTGGATGGCGCGTAAGCGTTCTAACCACATTGAATCAAAGGCCAAGGGCAAACCGGTGGCCCAATGCACGCCCAGAATGCGGGCTTGGTTAAAAACGCTGTCGCGCTTGAACACTTCGCCCGCCGACCACTGGTTGATCACCCGCTTGAGTTCTTGCGCGCTCACGCCCTGGGTGGCAACGCGTTGAACTTGTGCCCGCAATGCCGCTTCTAAGGCGGCGCTGGTCTTACCGCTGGCAGGAACCCCCGTGAGCATAAAGGTCACCGGGCCGCGCGCTGTCGCGCCATAGTAGGCAGAAGCGCTGTCGGCCACATGGTCATCGGGCTGGGTCAAGGCTTTGTCCAGTCGTGCGCCTGCGTAACCGTCCAACACTGCAGATAGCAGCGTCAGCGCCAAAGCATCTTGCGTAGCAGCGTCCCACTCTTTTTGCGCCACTGCTGCAGTCGTCACACCAGGCACTTTGAATGCCAGCGCAACATAGGCCTGCTCCGCAGGCGCTTTGAAGTCGATGCGGCGCAGACCGTTTTGCGCCGGCTCTGTGCGTGGTTTGCGCACAGGCGCTTGTGCCCCTGGGATTGAGCCATACCACTTTTCAGCCAGCGCACGGACCGTTTGCGGATCCACATCACCCGCCACCACCACGGCCGCATTGGTCGGCACATACCAGCGCTTATAGAAAGCACGGGCGTCGTCGGGCTGCATGGCCTCCAGGTCACTCATCCAACCCACAATCGGGCGGCGGTAAGGCGAGGCTTGGTAGCTTGTTGCACTCAAAGCCTCAAACAAGCGGGCATGGGGGCTGTCTTCGGTGCGCAAGCGGCGCTCCTCTTTGACCACCTCGAGCTCTTTGCGAAAGTCATCATCGCTCCACTGGTTGTTGGCAAAACGGTCTGCTTCCAATGCCATCACGTCAGCGAGACGGTCTGCTGGAATTTGTTGGAAATAGCCGGTGTAGTCCTTGCTGGTGAAAGCGTTTTCACGCCCGCCCAAAGCCGCAACGCGGCGAGAAAAATCGCCCGCTTTGACGCTTGGCGTTCCTTTGAAAAGCATATGCTCCAAAAGGTGGGCCACCCCGGAGGTGCCATCAACCTCGTCCATCGACCCCACCCGCACCCACAGCATGTGCACCGCCGTGGGCGCACGGTGGTCGGGCTTAACAATCAGCGTCATTCCGTTGGAAAGTGTGAACTGTTCTATCGCATCTGGCGCGGCGTGGGCCACAGGAATGGCCAAGAGCAAAGAAAAGCCTAAACGGAAAAAATAAAGTGCGGTGTGTTTCATAGAATGGTGCATTCTAAGAACGCATGCCATGTTCAGCTTTTTCAAAAAAAAATCTCCCTCTTTAACGTCTGTCGACGACTCGCCTGCCCCTCGCCTTGCACCGGATGCTAACGATCGTCTTAGTTGGGTTGCCAGACTCAAAAACGGACTGGGGAAAACCGCGGCCAGTATTTCCCACGTTTTCGGTGGCTCGCGCATTGACGAGGCCTTGTTTGAAGACCTTGAAAGCGCCTTGCTGATGGCCGATGCCGGCGTGGCAGCGAC
>CANJNX010000029.1 GCA_947475495.1 Comamonadaceae bacterium
AACTCAATCAAGTCACCTAAATACATGTACGCAGTGTAATCACTGCAACGCGCAGCTTGCTGCATGTTGTGGGTCACTATGACAACGGTGTGGTCATTCTTGAGCTCAACAATCAGCTCCTCTACCTTGGCAGTAGAAATAGGATCAAGAGCAGAGCAAGGCTCATCAAGCAAAAGCACCTCAGGCTGAATCGCAATACCACGCGCAATACACAAGCGCTGCTGCTGCCCGCCTGACAAACTAGAACCGCTTTGGCGGAGTTTGTCTTTCACCTCGGTCCACAGCGCTGCTTTGCGCAAAGCCCACTCGACACGCTCTTCCATATCAGTGGTATTCAAATTTTCAAACAGCTTCACACCGAAGGCGATATTGTCAAAAATAGACATCGGAAAAGGCGTTGGCTTTTGAAACACCATACCCACCTTCGCGCGTAAAAGTGCAACATCTTCTTTGCTGGTCAAAAGGTTTTCGTTGTCTAAGATGACTTGGCCTTCAGCCCGCTGCTCAGGGTAGAGTTCAAACATGCGGTTAAAGACGCGCAAAAGGGTTGACTTGCCACAACCTGAAGGGCCAATGAACGCAGTCACTTTGCGTTCAGGAATTTCCAAATTGATATTCTTTAGCGCATGGAATTTTCCGTAAAAGAAATCAAGGTTTTTAACCGCAATCTTGGTGGCTGCTGGAGCGATATCGGTAGTGGTCATAGGGTTCTTACAGTCATTCAAATTAAGATTTATGGCGGGTCAAAATACGCGCCAAAATGTTCAAGGCCAGCACTGCAGCAGTGATCAAAAAGACCCCTGCCCATGCCAATTTTTGCCAGTTTTCATACGGGCTCATGGCGAATTTAAAAATAGTCACAGGCAAGCTGGCCATGGGCTCGCCTAAGCTTGAAGTCCAGAACTGGTTGCTGAGCGCCGTAAAGAGCAAAGGCGCTGTCTCGCCCGCAATACGCGCCACCGCGAGCAATACGCCCGTAATCACACCTGCTCGGGCTGCCGTGAGCGTGATACTCAAAACCACTTTCCACTTTGGAGCGCCCAAGGCATAGGCAGCTTCGCGCAAACCCGCAGGGACGAGTTGAAGCATGTTTTCTGTGGTTCGAATCACCACAGGAATCACAATCAGCGACAGGGCCATGATGCCAGCGTAGCCAGAGAACGACTTAAAGCGTGAAACGACTACCGCATACACAAACAGGCCAATCACGATAGAGGGCGCGGATAACAAAATATCGTTGACAAAACGGGTTGTGGATGCAAACCAACTTTTGGTATCAAACTCTGCCAAATAAATTCCGGCCATGATGCCAATGGGGGTTCCCACACAGGCCGCCAAGCTGACCATCAAGAAGGAACCATAAATCGCATTGGCCAATCCACCCTCTTCATTGGGCGGTGGTGTCATTTGGGTCAGCGTCGCCATAGTCAAACCGTCAATGCCTAAGCGCACGGTTTCAATCAAAATCCAAAACAACCAAAAAAGCCCAAACGACATAGCCATCAAGGCCAAGGCTGTCGCGATGATGTTGACGCGTTTACGGGTGGCAAACTTTTGAATGCGCACCAAGCGTTGCTGCTCTGTAATCATGTCTTGGCTCCTTCGCCTTTGCGCAACTGAGAAAGCAAGAGCTTAGAGAGCGACAAAATAACAAACGTAATAAAGAACAAGACCAAGCCCAAGTACATCAAGGAGGCTTGGTGCAATCCCTCGCCCGCTTCTGCAAATTCATTGGCCAGCGCAGAGGTAATACTGTTAGCCGCTTGAAAGAGGCTTAAAGAATCAAGCTGGTTAAAGTTTCCGATCACAAAGGTAACGGCCATGGTCTCGCCAATAGCCCGTCCCAAGCCCAACATGATTCCACCAATCACACCGGCCTTGGTGTATGGCAAGACCACGGTAGACACCACTTCCCACGTTGTCGCACCCAAACCATAGGCGGACTCTTTGAGCAAAGGGGGAGTCACTTCAAATACATCGCGCATCACAGCCGATATAAACGGAATAATCATGATGGCCAAAATTATGCCGGCCGACAAAATTCCAATGCCCACCGGTGGGCCAGACACAAACGCCCCCAGAAAGGGAACGCCAGCAAACGCAGCCTGCAAAGGCATTTGCACATACTCCGCTAGCACGGGGCCAAACACCAACAGGCCCCACATGCCGTAAACAATCGAAGGCACTGCTGCTAACAACTCAATTGCAGTACCCAAAGGCCGCTTGAGCCAGCTTGGAGAAAGCTCTGTCAAAAACAGAGCAATCCCAAAGCTGACTGGCACAGCGATGATCAGAGCGATCAGCGAAGTCGCGATCGTTCCGTAAATCATGACCAGTCCGCCAAACTCTTCTTGGACTGGATCCCAAACCGTACTCGTCAGAAACGAAAACCCATACTTGGATATCGCGGGCCACGCGCTAATCACCAATGATGTGAGGATGGCAGCTAACAAGCTCAGGGTTAAGACAGCTGATAGTTTGGCAAAAAAGCCAAACAATTTGTCAGCCATCGGCCCGGACCGGGCCTGTTTCTTCAGAGACGTTGGGGTCATGGTCATTGCTTATTTATAAGAAATCGCTTTTCCAGCGTTGTCTGTCATGGTGCCCCACGCTTTTTGAACTGCAGTAACAACTGCTGGAGGCATTGGCACGTAATCCAAGTCAGCCGCTGCTTTTCCACCGTTGGCATAAGCCCAGTTGAAAAACTTCAATGCTTCAGAGGCATTGGCTGGCTTGTCTTGCTTGTTGTACATCAAGATGTAAGTGGCAGTAGAGATAGGCCATGTGTTTTTACCAGGCTGATCTGTGATCAATTGGTAAAAGGTTTTGTTCCAATCTGCACCTGCAGCAGCCGCTTTGAAAGCATCATCATCAGGCGCTACAAAATTGCCATCTCTGTTTTTCAACAAAGCGTAAGTCAATTTGTTTTGCTTCACGTAAGAGTACTCAACATAACCGATCGAGTTAGGAAGACGTGCAACGAATGCCGCCACACCTTCATTGCCCTTGCCGCCGGCGCCCACGGGCCAGTTCACCGCTGCGCCCTCACCCACTTTGGCTTTCCACTCAGGGTGGACGCGGCTCAAATAGTTGGTGAAGTTAAAGGTGGTACCTGAACCATCCGCGCGGCGCACTGGAGCAATCGCTGCATCAGGCAAAGGCAAGGTGGGGTTCAAGGCTTTAAGTGCAGGGTCGTTCCATTTGGTGATTTTTCCAAGGTAAATATCACCTAAAACTTGGCTGTCAAGCTTGAGTTGCCCAGGCAAAATACCTTTGACATTAAGCACAGGAACGGTTCCGCCGATCACCATCGGAAACTGCATTTGACCTTTGGTTTTCAAAACTTCGTCTGTCAAGGGCATATCTGAAGCACCAAAATCAACGGTCTTGGAGTCAATTTGCTTGATTCCGCCGCCAGAGCCGATGGACTGGTAGTTCACCTTGACGCCGGTGGCTTTGTTGTAGTCAGAAGCCCACTTGGAGTAAATAGGCGCTGGAAAGCTTGCGCCCGCACCGGTAATTTCTTGAGCCTGAACAGCGCCCAGACCCATTGCTGACGTAACTGCAATTGCCAGAGCTGGCAGTTGGAACGAGATTTTCATAGAGAAGCCTCAGAGGTTGGTTAAAGAACCCTTGCACTTTAAGAATCTTATGTGACATTCATGTGACAAACTTGGCAAGGAACTGGAAAATCGGGAAATAGGCAGAATTTCTTAAATTTAGGGTATTTGTCACATATTTGTCATCAAAAGTTTTTACGCTTGACATTTTTCAACCTGGAGACATTACGATGACCTTAATCCATTTTTCTCGCCGTGCGGCATTAGCAAGCGCTGTTTTATTGGCGCTGTCTGGCTGCGCCACCGTGTCCGCCCCGGTTACCGTTGCCGACACCGTTGCCAAAACACCATCACTGTCCACTTTGAACGGTTTGATCACCAGCGCTGGTTTGACTGCCACCCTTCAAACTGCCGGCCCATTCACTTTGTTTGCACCAAGCAATGACGCCTTCAAGGCCGTTCCCGCAAAAACCATGGAAGCTTTGGCGAAGAACCCAGCGATGCTGAAAGATGTTTTGACCTACCACGTGATTGCTGCAAAGGCAATGGCTAAGGATGTCAAGAACAGCAATGTGAAAACAGTCAATGGCGCAAATGTGGCTGTTTCTAAAGCTGGCGAATTTGTCACGATTGAAAACGCCATGGTCACAACAGCTGACATTGCTGCAACCAACGGCGTGGTTCACATCATTGATAACGTGTTGATCCCACCCGCAAAATAATAAGACGCTAGACTCTTTTTAGCCAACGCCGCCCGATGGGTAGCACTGCGGTGCTATGCTCGGCGGCGTTTTTCTATATAAATCATTTCAATTCATGCAAACCGGTAACCGACTCGCCGCTGTGGACCTGGGCTCCAACAGCTTCCGACTTGAAATTGGCATCGTGGACCACGGCGAATTCCGCCGAACCGAATACCTCAAAGAAACAGTGCGCCAAGGTGCAGGGCTTGACGAAGACCGCAACCTCACCGCCGATGCCATGCAAAGTGGATGGGACTGTTTAGCGCGGTTTGGGGAACGTTTAGCGGGCTTTAACGCCAAGGAAGTTCGTGCGGTTGCGACCCAGACCTTGCGCGAGGCGCGCAACCGGGATGTCTTTCTATCGCAAGCCAGTTCGATATTGGGTTTCCCAATCGACGTTATTTCAGGCCGCGAAGAAGCGCGCTTGATTTACCAAGGCGTCGCCCACCTGCTTGCCCCGAGTGAAGAGAGGCGTTTGGTCATTGACATTGGCGGGCGCTCCACAGAATTGATTCTTGGGCAGAACCTCAAACCCAGCGTTATGGAGTCCTTTCGTGTTGGCAGTATTGCGTGGTCTACGCGGTATTTTCAAAGCGGTAATTTCAGCCGAAAATCGTTTGAGATTGCAGAAATTGCAGCCAAAGCCGTGCTCGACGAAGCCCTGGATGCCTACGCATCAGACCAGTGGGACGTGGCCTACGGATCGGCCGGGACATTGGGAGCGATTGGTGATGTGTTGTTGGCTGCGGGCTGGCCACAGGGAACGATCACCCAAGAAGGACTGGACTGGTTGCTAGACAAACTCATCACCGCACAGTCGGTGGATCGCCTCAAACTAGCCGGCCTGCGCGATGATCGCAAGCCCTTGATAGGCGGTGGACTCAGCGTAGTTCGCGCCCTCTTTAGCCTGCTCAATATCCAAGAATTAAAACAATCCAACGGTGGGCTGCGCCATGGATTATTGTTCGACATGCTGGGAACAACCAACGAAGCCAGTGATTTGCGCGAAAAGAGCGTGCTCCGCTTGGCCAAAAAATTTGGAATAGATACCAACCAAGGTGAACGTGTCAGTCAAGTCGCGCAAGCCTTGCTGACACAAATCAATGGATTCTCATCCGCAGATGAGGAGCTCAGCCAAAGAAATCTCCGCAAGCTCCATTGGGCATCCCAGCTTCACGAAATTGGAAGCCATATTTCGCACAGCGACTACCATAAGCACGGCGCCTACATTTTAGAAAATGCCGATGCGATGGGGTTTTCTTTGGCTGAAATGCACCGCCTGAGTTTGCTCGTTCTCGGCCACCGCGGCAAACTTCGAAAACTAGAAGCCGACCTCCAGGATGAAAGCCTGCGCTCGCAGTTGGTGGCCTTGCGCATTGCGGTTATTTTGTGCCACGCACGAAGAGATCCTTCGTACTCTGGTCTGGTCTTAACGCGCAGTAAAAAAACCAACAGCAGCCCGGAAAGACTGCAACTCCATGCGCCAGCGCAGTGGAGCCAAGAGTACCCGCAATCGGCTTACCGCCTGCGCGAAGAAGCCAGCGCTTGGCAAAAAACGCTTTGGCCTTTAGACTTTATGGAAGATTGAGTAGGGGGAAATAATTAGCCCAAATGGGTAAAAACGGTATAAACTGTATATATCGTTCATTTTCAACTTTTGCAAAGGAAATTTATTTATGACGACAACTGCCGCTAAAAAAGCCCCTCCTGCTGCCGCCAAACGGGCCCCAGTCAAACGAGTCCCGGCCAAGTCAACCACAAAACCGGCTGCCAAAAAAACCCTTGCAGCGAAGTTACCCCTTGTTCGCAAAGCGCCTGCCGCCAAAACTGCAGTAGCAAAACCGGCCAAAGAGAAAAAACCAAAATTGGTTCGCGACAGTTTCACTTTCCCTAAGGCGGAATATGAAGTGTTAGAAGCCATGAAGCAACGCGCGGCGCGGCTTAAAGTGACGGTAAAGAAAACCGAATTGCTGCGTGCCGCAATCAAATCGCTTTCTACTTTAAGCGACGCGGCATTCGTAAGCGCCGTTGCGGCAGTGCCCAACCTTAAAACGGGGCGTCCTGCAAAAGTCTAAGTCTGGAGATTAAGGCCTTCGGGCTTAGAGCATATCGGGGGATTGGACCGTCACCACCAAGGTTTGGGTCATGCGCTCTCGGTAACGCAACCACCAGACGGCTCCTTTTCTCATCGCGCATTCTTGCTCGCTTAAACCGAGCAGCCGTGCGATGGCCTTTCCCAGCGTGGGTTGGTGACCGACCACCAAGACACAGCCCGTTGCATGGGGCCAATGCACTAACTCCAGCAACTCCTCCACACTGGCCAAGGGAGCCAGGGCGGGGCTGGTTTTGTATTTGCGGTCCAAGGCTCGGGCGGTTTGGTCGGCACGCAATGCGGGACTGCTAAATACTTTGGTGCCCGCTGGTAACTGGCGGTCTAACCAAGCGCCCATCTTGGTCGCTTGTTTATCGCCCTTGGGGGTGAGCGTGCGAAGCATATCGTCCCCTACCAGCTCCAAATCGATCGCCTCCGCGTGGCGCCACAACACCAAGTCCATAACCTACCCTTTGTTCTTATGAAACTGTTCTTGGCCATACCGACCCATCAGCGCGTTTTGCGCACCGTGGCCGGGACTTGAGCCCCTAGGTTTTACCTGCGTGTAATCGCCGTCTGGCCCCATTTCCCAAGCGTCCACACTGTCGTGCAAATAGGCCACCAAGCATTCATCGACGATACGCTGGCGCTGCACTGGGTCGGTTACAGGCCAAGCAAACTCCACACGACGCACCATATTGCGGTTCATCCAATCTGCACTCGACAAATAAAGGTCTTCGACGGTGCCATGGCGAAAATAGAAAACACGAGAATGTTCTAAGAAGCGGCCGATCACGGAGCGCACGCGAATGTTATCGGTGAGCCCAGACACTTGTGCGGGAAGCATGCACGCACCGCGCACGATGAGATCAATCACGACACCTTTTTGCCCTGCGCGAATCAAACTCTGAATCAAGACTTCGTCAGTCAATGAATTCATTTTGGCAACGATGCGTGCAGGTTGCCCTTTGGAAGCCGAGAGTCCTAAGCTGTCGATTTTCTTTACCAAATGACTGTGCAGGTAAAAAGGCGCCATCCACACTTTTTGCAGGCGCGGCAACTTGCTCTGGCTGGCCAAGTGGACAAACACATTTTCCATGTCGGTGGTCA
>CANJNX010000030.1 GCA_947475495.1 Comamonadaceae bacterium
ACGATTACAAGGTGCTCAATAGCGACGGCTTGCGCTATGACGATGAATTTGTGAAACATAAAATTTTGGATGCGATGGGGGATCTCTACATCGTAGGTAAACCCTTGCTCGCCCATTACCGCGCCCATCGTTCAGGGCATGCGCTCAATAACCAGTTGTTACGTGCCTTGGTGGCCCATCCTGAGTGCTGGGAGATCGTAACCTTCGAGGATGAGCGCAGTGCTCCTAAAGGGTTTGCCCAACTTGCGAGTGCGTGGTAATTTGAAATAGCCGTCGCCAGCGTTCTCTCAGCGGCTTCGCCCCGCTTTGTATTTGCCCGACCCGTTTCCTCCGATGCCGTCGGCCTGTGCCAAGCGGGCCATGGCTTTGCCCGCATGGGCATGGGTGATAGCAAGGCCTAGAGCGTCCGCAGCGTCGGGGCCGGGCAGACCGGGTAAAGCCAGCAAGCGACGCACCATTTCTTGAATTTGCGTTTTATCGGCGCGTCCATGGCCAGTCACGGCTTGTTTCATTTGGAGTGCTGTGTATTCCGCCACTTCAAGATCGGCATGCACCAGCGCAGTCACCAAAGCACCGCGCGCCTGACCTAGCAAAAGCGTTGACTGGGGATTGACGTTGACAAAAACAATCTCAATCGATGCGCAAGTGGGTTGGTAGCGCGCAATGACTTCACCAATGCCGTCAAACAACACTTTCAGCCGGGCAGGCAATGCCTTGGACACCAGGTGTTGGGTGCTGATGGTTCCGCTGGCGACGTAATGAACCCCTTTGGCGTCTAGATCAACCACGCCAAACCCTGTGGTTCGCAGCCCGGGATCAATGCCAAGAATTCTCATCGTCATTTGGGGATCCGCGCATCGCCCATGCGCCCGACGATCACGCTGGCGCGGTGGCTCAGATAGTCCGAGTTGGGTAATTTTTCAAAATACTTGGGCCGAGGCAACATGACGGCCAGGCGCGCTGCCTCGTAGTCGGACAATTGAGCTGCGCTT
This sequence comes from Comamonadaceae bacterium, assembly GCA_947475495.1. Classification (GTDB taxonomy): domain Bacteria; phylum Pseudomonadota; class Gammaproteobacteria; order Burkholderiales; family Burkholderiaceae_C; genus Allorhodoferax. Next base: position 993 of record CANJNX010000030.1, read on the forward strand.
TTTCGAAAGTAATGGCGCGCTGCCGCCTCTGCGCCAAAAACGCCTTCACCCCATTCCACGTGGTTGAGGTAAATTTCCAAGATGCGCTCTTTGCTTAAAAAGGTTTCAAGCATCAGTGTTAAAACAAACTCTTGTCCTTTGCGAAGCAAGGTTCGCTCGCCCGATAAAAATAAATTTTTGGCCAGCTGCTGGGTGATGGTCGAGCCGCCTACGACTTTGGGGGGGCGCGCAGGGCGGGCTGGGTTTTTAGCCAATTGGGCCGCTCGCTTGCTGGCCCTGTCCTCGGCTTTGGAGTTTTTCACCCATGCTTTCTCCAAAGCTTCCCAGTCCACGCCGTCATGGCTGGAGAAACCATCGTCCTCGGAGGCAATCACAGCACGTTTGAGGGAGTCGTTGATTTTGGCGGAGTCTCTCCAATCTTGGCTCCAACGCAAGCGACCGGTGGACTGCAGCAATTGAAAAGCTTGCGAACGCTCGAAAGACGTAGAGTAGGGGTTTAGCACCGCCATTGCCCCAACGCGCAACACAAAAAATAACTGTAGCCCAGCAAATGCTAAGACAAACAGGATCAGTAAACGGGTAAGCAATTTCATGGCGGTACCACCATGTGCGTTTGGAGTGTTTCGTCTTTGGCAAAGTGAAAGCGCGAAACAATCGCGAGTTGGTCGGCACTGCGCCGCATCGCCTCTCCAAATGGGCCAAACGGCCCCGAGGTTCTGGCAATCTCTTGGGCCCGTGCATCCAGTGCGGGGTTCCCAGAGCTTTCGACCATCTCGGCATCGATGACCTGTCCGTTGGAGTGAACGGTCACGATCATGGTTAAAACGCCGTAGAGTTTTTTTCCCGCGATCTCGGGAAAGTGGGTTGTTCCACGTGTTTCAATGGCGCGGCGCATGGTGTCGTAATACACCGCATAAGCGGCCTCTTTCACCGCAGGGCTGAGGTATTTTTTTTTCGGACGGGAATTTTCGGTGTGAATGCGTTTTTCAATTTCACCGAGCAAAGCCAGCATTTGCCTGCGTTGTTCTTTTTGCGCCTGTTGCGGTTGGTGCGGTGAATCGCTCAGCGGATGGTGCTCAAGAGCCGTCAGCTGCGACTTGATTTGGGAGAGCAGAATATTTTGTTGGGCTTGCAGGCTGGGAGTACCGCCACTTGCCAATTGGGCGCGCACATCGCCCGATTGGCTTTGGAGCGATGCCGGAAAAAGGCTGCTGGCCCGGCCTTGCAAAGCGTCTCCCCCGCCTTCTAAAGCCGTTTGCGCAATGGCTTGGGCTTTCACCGGCGGTGTTTTTCCTTTGGCATTGACCAAGATCACTTCCAAGGGCGTGTCCTCAAAAAGACGGTTAAAGGCCTGGGGGTTGACGAAGCGAACCGTGAGCAAAGCCAGATGCAGTGCGATGGAAAACAACAAAGCCCACTGCAAAGTTCCCATGGCAGGCATGCGTTGAAAGACTGGCCAATCGCGGATGCCGCCCATGCTTTACTCCGCTGTGGCTGGCGCTTCATTGACGTCAACCGCAATGGCAATGGGCCCGCTGATCTCGTCGTCGTCTTGCTGCTCGTCGCCGGCTTGTAGAAGTTGGGTGTCGCCATCGATCGGTGCGTCAAGACGCTCGAGGACGCTGCCATGGATGTCCAATGACACCAGGTCCATATCGCCGAGTTTGACGCGGACCCGTTCGCCGCGGGCTAGACCTTGCGCGCCCATCACAGGAAGAACCAAGGGCAAATCTTCAGCACGCACCATGTTTTCCTTGAATACGCCACACACCAATTCGGTGGTGTGGTTTTGATGGAGGTATTGCAAAGTCCAAAACCGCTCCATGGCACCTTGGAACCCGTTGTAGGCGCTGTAGGCCGCGTCAAAGCTAGAGATGATGGAGAAAAGATCAGCGTCTTTGGGTTTGAAATAGGCCGCCAGTGCTGCGGTTTTTCCGTGGCGCACACACGCGATGATTTGCCATTGGTTGACCAAATCGGTATAGCGTCGCAGGGGCGAGGTACTCCACGCATAACTTGGAACGCCAATGCCTGCGTGGGGCAAGGCTTTGGTTCCCATACGCACTTTGACGCCTGGTGCCAGCGAGGCTTGGCTGCGGTAAATAGCGGGAACACCCAGTTCGGCCATCCATTGGCCCCAGCGGCTGTTGGCCAAAATCATCGCTTCTGCCACGATCAAATCCAAGGGGGCGCCGCGCTGGCGGGTCGTGATAAGCACTTCCTCGTCGCCTTGGGGTGGTGCGCCTGCATTGCCAATGAGCTTGAAGTTGTAGTCGGGGCGGTTAAAGGTTTCTGGTTTGCCACGCACGATTTCACGCTTGGCCTTGAGGTCTTTGGCAAGGCGGTGCAAGAAAGCCAAGTCAGGGTGTATGCCGATTAGCGCCGCAGGTGTATTGTGAGGATCAGTGCGGGCAAGTTCAAGCCAATCCGGGGTGACCACACTGTCGAGCTGGTCGTGGCGCAGATTGTGGGCAATCGGGACAAGCTCTAAACGGGTTTCGCTCGATTGGATGGTGAGCGTAGCTTCGTCTAGCGTGACATACAAAGACACGGCGGGACAGTTGCGACCTTCTTGGAGGGTGTAATTCTGAACCACGGCATCGGGCAGCATGGTGATTTTGTAACCCGGCATGTAGACGGTGGAGAGCCGGTCGCGCCCTAACTTGTCAATATCACTGCCGGGCAAAACCGCCAAGCCTGGCGCGGCAATATGCACACCCACCGTGACCGTGCCCGAGCCCAGACCTTGCACGGACAAGGCGTCATCAATTTCTGTGGTGGCGGAGTCATCAATAGAAAAGGCCTGTACCCCAGCCAAAGGCAAGGCTTCTGCCACTGCGGGAGCCGTGACATTGCCAAACTCAAGCCCTTTGGGGAAGTTTTCAAGTAAAAAACGTTTCCAATGAAACTGGTAGGGAGAATGGATCGCACCACAGCGCTGTAAAAGTTCCAGCGGCCCGGTGTGTGTGGCGCGTGAGGCTTCTACGACCGCTTTGTATTCAGCTGCATTTTTGTCCGGCTTGAACAAAATTTTGTACATTTGCTGTGCAACGGGCTCAGGACAACTGCCCGAAGCCAGCGCTTGGGCCCACTGGGCAATTTGGGCTGCCACATGCTTTTTCTTTTCCAAGGCCACCAGGGCCTGGGCAATGATCTCGGCACTGGCTTTGCGAAAGCGGCCCTTGCCGGCCCGTCGAAAATAGTGGGGCGCTTCAAACAAGCGAAACAGCATAGCGGCTTGCTGCTCTAGGCTCGCTTGTGCAGAAAAGTAGTCCCGCGCCAGTTCGGAAAACCCAAAATCTTCTTCGGGTGAGAACTCCCAGGCCATTTCGAGTTCAATGCTTTCGCTCAAAGCCAGCGCAGCAGCTACAAATTGGGAGGGCGCAGGTTTTTCAAAGCGCAGCAGGACATGGGTAGCTTTTACCTTGAGGCGCTTACCGCTGTCGAGCTCCACCTGCACCGAGGCATCGCTTTCAGAGAGCACCCGACCGGCCATGAATTTTCCGGCTTCATCAAACAATACAAACATAGGGGTGATTGTCCCATGGCGCGGCAGGCCCGAGCGCGAGATAATCGCAGCATGGCAACCCCATTTGGAAAAGTTTCACTTCGCAATCGCATCGCCCCTTGGTTGGTCGGTTTCGATGGCCCTTTGGCGTTTGCGGTTTTTCTTTTGGCCTGCGCTGGTTTGCTGGTGATGTATTCCTCTGGCTACGACCACGGCACCCGGTTTGCAGACCACAGCCGCAATATGCTGATTGCCGCATTTGTGATGTTTGTGGTGGCTCAAATCCCGCCCCAGCGCTTGGCAACGATTGCGGTCCCCCTGTACGTCCTCGGGGTGGGCTTGTTGATTGCAGTCGCCATATTTGGAATCACCAAAAAAGGCGCGAGGCGCTGGCTCAATGTAGGCATCGTGATACAACCCAGCGAAATTCTCAAATTGGCAGTTCCGCTGATGCTGGCGTGGTGGTTCCAAAAACGCGAGGGCCAGCTGCGGGCGGTCGATTTCGCCGTCGCTTTTCTTTTGCTCGCCCTGCCTGTGGGCTTGATCATGCGCCAGCCCGATTTGGGAACAGCCTTGCTGGTCATGGCCGCCGGTTTGTCGATTATTTTCTTCGCCGGGGTCAGCTGGAAATTGATTATTCCGCCCTTGCTGCTAGGGGTGGTGGGGGTTGTGCTGATCGTCGGATTTGAAACAACCTTGTGCGCCGAAGGGATGCGTTGGCCACTGTTGCACGATTACCAACAGCAACGCATATGCACCTTGTTAGACCCGACCCGCGACCCCTTGGGTAAAGGTTTTCACATCATTCAGGGAATGATTGGCATTGGTTCGGGTGGATTTTTTGGGATGGGTTTCATGCAAGGAACCCAAACCCACCTTGAATTCATACCGGAGCGCACCACCGATTTCATTTTTGCCGCCTTCTCCGAAGAATTTGGTTTCTTGGGCAATCTCATGCTCATTGGCGCCTTTGTCGCCTTGATACTGCGGGGTCTGGCGATTGCGATGGAGGCGCCTACCTTGTTCACGCGCTTGCTCAGTGGCAGTATCACCATGATTTTTTTCACCTATGCCTTTGTAAATATGGGCATGGTCAGTGGCATCTTGCCCGTGGTCGGCGTGCCTTTGCCTTTTATCAGTTACGGCGGTACCTCCATGGTGGTACTCGGACTGGCCTTGGGTATGTTGATGTCCATTTCCAGCGCGAGGCGATTGGTTCAGAGCTAAGCCTTGCATCGGCCCAAGGCCTAAAATGACACCATGATCTCTCGCGAACCCACCATCGAACGCTTGGCGACAGCCAAGTCCCTTTTGCTGACCCCTTTCGGCTTGGATGAATCCCATCTGACCCGTGCGCTGGGTGAAATCAAGTCCCACCACGTTGACGAAGCCGATTTGTATTTCCAATACACCCGCTCGGAAGGTTGGAGCTTGGAGGAAGGAATCGTTAAAACGGGCTCTTTTAGCATTGACCAAGGCGTGGGTGTGCGCGCAGTGAGCGGCGAAAAGACGGCCTTCGCTTACTCCGATGACATTTCAGAAGCGGCACTGTTGGATGCGGCGCGCACCGTGCGAACCATTGGAAGTGCATCGCAAAAAGGCCGGGTGCAAGTGGCTAAGCCCAAAGTTGCCTCAAGTCGGAGTCTGTACTCTGGTACCGATCCAATTTCCACGCTCGATAGTGCAACCAAGGTGGCATTGCTAGGAAAGGTCGAAACCTTGGCGCGTGCCAAAGACCCCCGTGTATCGCAAGTCATGGCCGGCTTGGCGATGGAATACGACGTGGTGCTGGTGGCACGGGCCGACGGCACACTCGCAGCGGATGTGCGCCCCTTGGTTCGTCTCTCGGTGACAGTGATTGCTGAGCAAAAAGGGCGCCGCGAAATGGGCTCAGCAGGCGGGGGCGGGCGTTTTGGACTGGCGTATTTTGACGATGCGCAAATTACCCAGTATGTCAATGAAGCCGTTCACGCGGCTTTAACCAATTTGGAAGCACGGCCAGCGCCAGCCGGTGAAATGACGGTGGTTCTTGGACCAGGTTGGCCGGGCATCTTGTTGCATGAAGCCATTGGTCATGGCCTGGAAGGCGACTTCAACCGCAAGGGCTCGAGCGCATTCAGTGGGCGTATCGGTGAGCGTGTCGCTGCCAAAGGAGTGACTGTTTTAGACGATGGAACGATTGCGCAACGCCGAGGTTCTTTGAACGTCGACGACGAGGGCAATACCAGCGGGCGCAATGTTCTGATTGAAGATGGTATTTTGAAGGGCTATATCCAAGACGCGATGAATGCAAGGTTGATGGGCGTGGCACCGACGGGGAACGGCCGGCGTGAGAGTTATGCCCACATTCCGATGCCGCGCATGACCAACACGTATATGTTGGGTGGGGACAAAGACCCCCAAGAAATCGTGAAAAGTATCAAAAAAGGTCTGTATGCGACCAATTTTGGTGGCGGACAGGTGGATATCACGTCTGGAAAATTTGTTTTTTCTGCCAGTGAGGCGTATTGGGTGGAAAATGGGAAAATTCTTTATCCCGTTAAAGGTGCCACCATCGTGGGTAGCGGGCCAGAATGTTTAAAGCGCGTGAGCATGATCGGCAATGACATGCAGCTTGACAGTGGTGTGGGCACCTGTGGCAAAGAAGGCCAAAGTGTGCCTGTGGGTGTCGGGCAACCTACCCTGCGCATTGATGGTTTGACCGTTGGCGGAACGGCTTGAGATCTTCCATATTGAACCTGTGCTACATTGATACCCATGGTTTCAATCCGTTTTTACTTTAGCTATTTTTATTTCTCAAGCGCTGATGGCGGTAGAGAGATCTGAACGTAGACAAGAAAACGTCCTGATACTTCCTAAACCGCCGGCCTCCCCGGCGGTTTTTTTATGCTTTTTAGACTGTGATTGAGGAGCTTTTGCGATGACTGCTAACACTGACCGAACCAGTAAAACCGATGATGAAC